>JAJTFC010000109.1 GCA_021298315.1 Planctomycetaceae bacterium | reverse complement strand
CAAAGAACGTACTTCCACCATCACCGTTTACGACAACGTAACCGAAGAGAAGGTTGAATCGTACACCGTTCAAGTTCCATCGACCGTTCAAGAAGAGATCGATGTAACCGTCTGCAAGATGGTTGCACAAACGGTTTCCGTTCCAGTTTGGTCCAACGGCACGGCTGTTGGAGCTGACATGGGCGCTGGATCTTGGAGCTCGGGTGCAGCAGCTGCTGCTGGCGCCGGTGCTTGGGGTTCGGCTGGTTCCGGAGCCGGCATCGGCGGTTTGCTCGGCGGACGTGGTCTGCTCGGCAAGCACCTCGGTGGCGGTCTGGGTTGTGGTAGCCGCAAGGCTGCTGCAGGTGCCTCGGCTGGATCTTGCGGTTCGGCTGCTGGTAGCTGCGGCTCGGCTGCTGCTGCTCCTGCTTCCGATTGCGGTTGCAACTAATTTTACCTAGTAACTCCTGTGGTCTTGGACTTCTATAAGCCCTAGCCACAGTAGAATCGATGCGAAACGGCCTGCAGTTTACTGCGGGCCGTTTTTATTTTTGCTTAGATCGATACAATGGGCGGCACCTGTCTGCGAACGTGCTCGGACAGACTATTTGTGAACCTTCAACCGCCTCGAACAATATCATGGCCTCATCCTCCAAAGTGGTGGACCCCTTCGGTGCCCGCGACGAATTCCAAGCCCCTCAAGGAAAGCTAGGCATCTATCGCCTAGAACGGCTTGAAGCTGCTGGGATTGCCCCCGTCTCCAAATTGCCATTCTCGATTCGAGTTCTCCTTGAAGCTGCATTGAGAAATTGCGATGGCTATCAAGTCACCCAAGAGGATGTCGTAAACCTTGCGAAATGGAACGCGGCCAAGCCTGCCGAACTCGAGGTTCCCTTCAAACCTGCACGTGTTGTGCTCCAAGACTTCACGGGTGTGCCCTGCGTCGTGGATCTTGCTGCCATGCGAGATGCGATGAAATCTTTGGGTGGCGATCCGCAGAAAATCAATCCGCTGATCCCAGTCGACTTGGTCATCGATCACTCCGTGCAAGTGGATTATTTTGGCACTGGGGATGCTTTGTCCAAGAACGTCGCGGTGGAGTTCGAGCGGAATCGCGAGCGTTACGAGTTCTTGCGTTGGGGGCAGCAGGCTCTTGCGAACTTTCGTGTCGTTCCTCCCAATACGGGGATCGTCCACCAAGTAAACCTTGAGTTTCTTGCTAAAGTCGTCTTTCAGGGTAAAGACCATGCGGGGGCTGTTGCGTTTCCGGATACGTTGGTAGGAACCGATTCACATACGACGATGATCAATGGACTTGGTGTGTTAGGTTGGGGTGTCGGTGGCATCGAGGCCGAAGCGAACATGCTTGGGCAGCCTTTGTACATGCTCATGCCAGAAGTTGTCGGCATGAAACTTACCGGCAAGCTTGCTCCGGGCGCCACGGCTACCGATTTGGTGTTGCGAGTCACCGAGATACTTCGCAAAGAAGGGGTCGTCAATAAATTTGTCGAGTTCTTTGGCGAAGGTGTCTCGTGCATGTCTCTAGCCGACCGCGCGACGATTGCCAACATGGCACCTGAATATGGTGCAACGATGGGTTTCTTTCCTGTCGACAACGAGACCCTCAAGTATCTGCAACGAACCGGGCGGACCAAGGATGAGATCGATTTGGTAGAACGGTACTGCAAAGAGCAAGGTCTGTTCCGATTGGACAATGGACCAGAGTTGCAGTACACCAAGGTGCTGCAATTGGATTTGGCAAGTGTCGAACCGGCAGTGGCAGGACCCAAGCGACCGCAAGACAGGGTCTTGCTAACAAACGTCAAAGCATCGTTTAATAAGGGGCTTACGGCTCCGATCGCTGAGCGTGGCTATGGTCTTTCAAGTGATCAATTGCCAGCGACAGCAACCGTCAGCGATCCGAAGCAGCCAAGCAAGATTGGGCACGGCGCGGTGGTCATCGCAGCAATCACCTCTTGCACCAACACCAGCAATCCATCGGTGATGGTCGGTGCAGGGTTGCTTGCCAAAAAAGCGGTTGCGAGGGGTTTAAAGGTCAAGCCATTCGTCAAAACGAGTCTTGCGCCCGGTTCAAGAGTCGTCACAGATTATTTGACCAAAGCTGGGGTGTTGGACGATCTAGAGAAGCTTGGGTTCAACGTCGTCGGATATGGTTGCACCACTTGCATTGGCAACAGTGGTCCTTTGCCAGAACCGGTTGCCAATGCGATCACCGAGGGGAATCTCGTCGCGGCTGCAGTGCTTAGCGGCAATCGAAATTTCGAAGGACGGGTCAATCCCCATACAAGGGCCAATTACTTGGCCAGCCCTCCCCTTGTCGTCGCTTATGCTCTTGCCGGAACCGTCGACATCGACTTTGATACCCAGCCTATCGGAACCGATTCAGCGGGCAAGCCGGTTTTCTTTCGGGAGATATGGCCGACCGCCGAGGAAGTACACAAAGCCGTTGAGGCATCGGTCTTGCCTGAGATGTTCCTCAAGCAATACTCGGGAGCATTCACATCGAATGAAGCTTGGAACGCCATTCCGATCACTCCTGGGGATCAGTATGCTTGGGATGCCAAGAGCACTTATATCCAGCGACCGCCGTTCCTCGAGGGGATCACCAAGACCGTTGGCACGATCAAGCCGATCCGAGGCGCCAAGGCGTTAGCAATTCTTGGGGATTCGGTGACGACCGACCATATTTCTCCGGCTGGATCGATTGCAAAGTCTGGACCTGCTGGAAAGTTTCTCGTTGAAAATGGAGTGCAACCGGCGGACTTCAACAGTTACGGAGCACGACGTGGAAACGACCGGGTGATGGTTCGCGGTACTTTTGCGAATATTCGCATACGAAACGCCATGGTTCCTGGGGTCGAAGGTGGGGTGACGAAATACTTGCCGACCGGGGAGACCATGAGCATCTACGATGCATCGGTCAAGTATCAAGCGTCCAAGACACCTTTGGTGGTCCTTGCAGGAGCAGAGTATGGCACGGGATCTTCTCGGGACTGGGCAGCCAAGGGTACATTGCTCTTGGGGGTTCATGCCGTGATCGCCGTTTCCTACGAACGAATCCACCGTAGCAACCTCGTGGGCATGGGAGTTCTTCCGCTGCAATTCATGCCGGGCGAGACGGTTACGACTTTAGGACTAAGCGGCGAGGAAACTTTCGATATCCCTAGCTTGGGAGAATCGCTTACTCCTCGTAGCGAGATTGAAGTCATCGCGACCAAGCCGGATGGAAGTAAGAAAGCCTTCAAGGCGATGGTTCGGATTGATACTCCGGTGGAGATCGATTACTACCGAAACGGTGGAATTCTGCCGACGGTGCTTCGAAAGCTCGCCGAATAACACCGAGAAACCAGAGACGCAAAGTCACGAGTATCATCCCAGAAGTGCCATTTAAAATGGTAAAAGAGCTTTAAGCGATGAAGTTACCTTTAGAAAAACGCCGGCTTGGTCGCACGGAGATTGAGCTATCTTCGTTGGGTTTTGGTGCTTCGTCGATTGGAGCTGAGTTCGGCCAGTTTGATATCGATCAGTCGCTCCGTGCGGTCCGTACAGCGATCGATGCGGGTATTAATTTCATCGACACGGCGGCTTATTATGGCCGTGGCATGAGTGAGGTTTTGCTTGGTCAAATTCTGCCAGCTTACAAGCGGGAGTCTCTGATCGTCAGCACGAAGCTTGGGCGGTACGCACCTAGGCACTTTGATTTTTCGGCAAAACGGGTTGCTGAAAGCATCGATGTGTCGCTTGAGCGGATGCGTCTTGAATACCTCGACATGGTTTTTTGCCATGATATCGAGTATGGAGATGTTCAGCAGGTGATCGATGAGACCTTGCCGGCACTTAGGCGTCAGGTCGAGAAGGGCAAGGTACGGTGTGTTGGGATTAGCGGGTATCCGATGAAGAACTTTCAGCGGGTCATCCCAACGGGTTTGCTCGATTGCGTGATTACTTACAACCACTACACCTTGCAAAACGACATGGCTTTGCAATGGTTGCCGTTGGCTCAAGAGCATGGGGTTGGAGTGATCAATGCTGCACCCTTTTCAGCTAGGCTCCTGACCGATCTGCCGCTTCCGGTTTGGCACAAAGCCCCCGAGAAGGTCAAGAGTGTAGCGGCCAAGGCATCGCAGTGGTGCAAATCTAGGGGGACGACGATTGAAAAATTGGCCTTGCAGTTTTCGGTCTCCCATCCAGGTTTTTCAAGTTGTTTAGTTGGGAGTGCGATTCCGGCAGAAGTTACCCAGTGGATTGATTGGATCCAGGAGCCGATCGATCAGGAGCTCATCGATGGGGTTCGAGCGCAGTTGCAACCGATCCGCAATTGGTATTATATCGAGGGACGACCCGAGAATAACGATTTGCAGTGGCCAGATTATGTCTATGGGGATGGGTGAGTTCCGGTCATGTCCAATGAAATTCGATCGTCGACCACTACGCTTGCAGAGATGATCGCTTGGTTGGATCAATTCGCCAAAGAGAGGGATTGGGAGAAATTCCATACCCCTAAGAATTTGTCGATGTCCATTGCGATCGAGGCCGCTGAGATCATGGAGTTGATGCAATGGACACAGGGCTCAGAGCCGATCGAAAATACCTCGAACGATTCCCCGATTGCTGAGGAAATCGCAGATGTTCTGGCTTATCTATTGCGTTTAGCTTCGGTGCTAGGAATTGATCCAGCACAAGCGTTGGCTTTAAAGATCCGAAAGAATGCGATCAAGTATCCTGCATCAGTTCAGCCTCAAGAATAGAGGCGATGATCATCCATTGCATCCATTGACCAAGGCTGAGTTCTCCAAGGTCAGGGAAACGGAGCGTTAACCCGGCTCGGCCTTGATCAGACTGTGTCTTTTGGATTCTCTCGAAACTACTTTTCGCTAATTCGTGGTACGTGGGTGTCGTCGAGTTATCCCGATGGAGCTTTCGAGGTCGCTCGGAGTTTGGATCCCAAGCGACTTGATCGATGGCTTCAGGTTCGCAACCAAGATCGTCAAATCGAGGTTGATCGATCCAGAAATGGCTGCAAAAGTCTAGGTCTTTTTCCAGCAGGGGTTCTTGGAGTGGCCGGAGAAAAATCCAGGGTTTGTGGGGAGTGGCACGATGGAGCCCCAAACGATTGGTCAGTTGGCAGAGCCACTTGGAGCCTTCCAATAAGCTTTGGTTCCAGAGGGCCACAGTTCGATTTTCAGCCATCTGATGCCAAGCGACCCAGCGAAGGATAGGGTTCAAGTTGCCTGCAGTGGAGGTAAAGAGTTTGGTCGTCGCGCAGGCACCGGCCAGGAGTTCCATGATATTGATGCCAAGGATCGCCGCTGGCAAGAGACCAAGGGGGCTAAAAGGAAGTAGCACCGAGGGGATCTGCGGGATGGCAAGCGGATCGGACGATGTCTTTGGCAAGCACTCGTAGTAGAACAACTCGTTTCCAGCTTTTTGGAGGTGTTGCTTCAAGTGTTTTTGCGATATCGTCTGCTGGTCTTGGGTGTCGCAGGATTTCAGCCAGACAACACCCCAAGGGAACGATTCGTTTCGATTCTCGGGGCGATCGGGGCAGAATAAGTGCATGAGGCCTTGGGCCGAGTCATTGTCGAGCGAATCGCCTGCGAAGTAGACCCGAGGCTTGCTTCCTCGTTCGCCCCGGGTTAGTTCGTTCCAATGAGGGTCGCAGCAAGCTTGTAAGAAAGTGCGAACGATGACGTGCGAATCGTGTGTTCCTAGAAAGATGACGCGATCTGTGTTGGATTGCAATAGGTTCGCTTGTGCGAAGAGCTCTGAGATTCGACTCGTTTTTCGGCTTTGCGAATATTCCAGCAAAAGATTCTCAGGCAGTCTCAAAGAGTCGTAGATCTGCCCGGTTTGAATTTCTTTTTGAAGCCATTGCTCGCGGATGCGATCAAGGCGATCGATCAGTGCGTCGAAATCTTTGAAGTTCGATCCGCCCGGAGAAACACTCGAAGGGAGGCCAGGGTTCTCTTGCAGAACCAGCGGAGTTAGCTTGTTCTGGCGTAATTTCATCTCAGTGCAAAGCTAGCAAAAAAAGAGTTCTGGTTTATTGACGATTGCGATGAGGATTTTTGGGAAACGTGGCGATGGAGGAAAAAGCCGCCTAGACATCGATTGGGACCCGATTCTAGCATTGGCGTGGGAGTTTGGGTAGAAAGCCACAATGGTTCGTTTTTTCACGACTGATCGAATCGCGATGAACCTGAATATAGAGCTAGCATGGTGTCGGCATTGGGTGCGTGAGCAGCTTGGGCTTAATTCCAGCGATTCGATTGTGCTATTTGTTTGCGATTCGCGTGATCCAGAAGTTGGATTGTCACAGGCACAGCGGGAGGCCATGCAGGCGATCATGACCGAAATGCGTTGGCAGTTCAGCAATCCTGTCAGTGTTCTTCTGTCGATCGTCGAGAAATCTGTCAAAACGTCGAGAGACCCGTATTCCTTTCATTACCGGGAATTTTGTGGAATCATCGATCATCAACTCCCGGTCGACAATGCATCGGATTTATGTGGCTGGATAGGGGCTTGCAATACCCTGTTTTCGAGCTTCCGCAATCGATCGGATCTTGAAGAAAAGTTGATTCGGGTCGCCTCTGGATTTCAGGTGCCCATGAATTTGATACCGAACGATGCCGGGCCGGTGTTCGTTGATGAATTGGATTGGGAACATATCCATCAGGCACGCTTGGGCGATCCTATGGGTCTGAAAAATCCCGCAAGCATGGATTTTTCATCGGCGGTCATGGAGATGGACCGGGTGTTGGGGGGGCAAGTTCGGTTGCGCCACGCGGGCTAAATCGTAAATGTACCGGGGAAAAGGTTCAGGTTGTAACGGCTTAAACCCTTTTCCTGGCTTTGGGACAGCCCAAGGTTCGATGACTCCGCTGGGATAGGATGTTATCCTTGGATTGGCTTTTGCCGTCGATGGACAGGTTCCGTCGTGTAGTGAGGGAGTACTAGTTTGATGCGAATGACTAAAGCGAACGTTTGGAAGACTACCATACTTGGTGTAGCTCTCTTGTCAGGATCGGGGATAGCTTCTGGTCAAACTCCCGCCGCGAGCGATCCTGCGAGCAAGCCGACAGAGACCCCTAAGGTGACTGAACCGGTTTTGCGTGTGGCTAAGAATCAGCCTGCCAATGCAGTACCTCATCCTCTGGATCCAGCCTTGGAACTTGCTCGGCAGAGTTTGTCGCTGATGCAAAGTCAAGTCAACGACTACACGGCGGTGCTCATCAAGAGAGAGCGGATTGCGGACGAACTCGGAGATAACGAGTTTATGTTCATCAAGGTTCGCAATCGCAAGGTAAGTGGCGATAAAGTGGTGGTTCCTTTTTCGGTCTATCTCGCGTTTCTCAAGCCGGCAGCGGTCAAGGGGCGTGAGGTCATTTACGTTGAGAACGCCAATGATGGCAAATTGATCGCACATGAAGGGGGAATGAAGCGAGTGTTGGGAACCCACCGCTTGGAGCCAGATGGCTACCTGGCCATGGCCGGGCAGAAGTACCCGCTGACGGACATCGGACTTGAGAACCTTCTGGTAAAGCTCCTCGAAAAAGGGGAACGCGACCGCCAGTATGGGCCTTGCCAAGTCAAATTCGATGGTGGTGCAAAGGTCGGTGGGCGTGACTGTTCGATCCTCGAAGTGATGCACGCCGAGAAGAAGCCTCATTATGAGTTCCATAAGGCCCAGATATTCATGGACAATGAGTGGAAGATACCGGTCAGGTACGCTGCTTTTAATTGGCCAGAAGGTGAGCAAAGCGATCCAGAGGTGATCGAGGAGTACACCTATCAGAACGTCAAGATCAACGTCGGATTGACCGACAAAGATTTCGACTTCACCAATCCGGACTACAACTTCCACAAATAAAGATTGCTTGATTCATCAGGAATGATTCTCGTTACAAGCGGGAATTTTTTAGATGATCGTGTGATTTAACCTGGGCGTTACTGGGTCATCTAGTCCATTTGATGTCGCTCAGTTCCTCGATCGTTTTAGTTTGAGTCGCTTCGATCAGCATTTCTTGTCGTACGATTCGACCTGGAACCTCGTCGCTTCTCCAAAGCTTCACCTTCATTGGCCCTGTTTCGTTGCTTTCGGTCCACTCGAAAACCTCGGCAATGATAACCTTGCCAAAGAGTTCGATCGATTCCTCACCTAGTAGCTTGGCTTTCGGGCTAGGTAGCTGAAAGTATTCCTCCGACAAACCCTCGGGCAATCGGAACGATGCAGGTACTTTCGTAGTTTCCTCAGGGTTTTTTTCCACCTGTTCACCCGGACGCTCTACGGATACTTGTGTGGTGAAAGCGATTGCATCCTTAGATTTGTCAGAAAGTTCAAGTTTCGTAGTGACGCGAACCGTGCCGAGTTTATTGGAGATAAGGCGAGTTCGAACGACACCCGCACCGACGTCGAATCGACTCCAATTCGAATATTCGGGATGCGGAATGCGGAGTTCCTTCGATTCGCTTGTGTTAATCAGCGGGTTTGTTCCTGGTGGCAGGGTTGGTTTCTTTGCAGGTTCACAACCAAATAGTAAGAATTGGGTAACCAAGGCCAAGATGCCGAAGCATGCTCTCTTTAAGGTTACGACGGAGTTTCGATATGGCATAAATCGAATCCAATGTTCTACTTTTTCTTCTTGTTGCTACCTTGACTTTCCTCGTCCTCGATGGCTTTGTCTTCAGCTCTTATTTTCTCGATTTGTTCGGCAGTCAGTTCGTCCTTTGGAATGATGATTTCCGTTGACCCCGAGCATCCGATTGCTAGACACAATGCGGTCAACAAACAGAAAATTAGGCATGGTCGTAACGAATGCATCGAAGACTCCTTAGGTTAAATAAAAACATATCGTGTTGTTTGAGTGGGAGAACTCGTTGGTTTGACAACCAACGAGCCTTTTTGTATCCAGGCGATTCGCTTAGAGGTCGTCGTTGGAGAGTGAAACACCGTCATCAATAATGCATTGATACATCCAGACTTTCGCGTCCACATTGAACGATGAGAATCGTACCGATCCGTCTGCAAATGAGGCGTTTAATCCGCCGCCGTGACTCGAGCCGAAGTAGCGACGCCAAACAGTTCCGGTTCCGGTTGGATTCGATGGCGTTCCTTGAATAATCACCCTTGGATCTGAATCGGACATAGGAGGGAAGTGCCATCGGATCACGTCTTCATCCCATCCTGCATTGTTCCATCTTTCATTGTCCCCGCCGTCGTTTCCGAATCGAAGCTTAGGCAAGTTCTTCTCCGAAACCATAATCGAATAAGCACTTCCATCGATAATATCACGCAAGCGACGTTTGGCTCCTTGGGCCGACCAAGCGATGATGCCTTGGCGCTGCGAGAAGGTTCCGAAGTTCTCGGGGGTTCGTTCGTTGCGACGTGGTGCAAGGCCGATCGGCGGAGCTGGGATATCTCCAAAATTCTCGTGCATTTCCCCCTGGTAAAATCCCGCGCATCCAGCGTAGTCGCATCGACTGAAACCCCCTGATCCATAGACTTCCCCGGTTCTTCTCGACGGGCAATAGTAGATTGGAATGATTGCTCTGGCTACAGAATCTTCACCGTTATAGTTGGCGGGACGACCCGAATGGATGGGAGGCAGATCAAAGTTCGCCATGTTGTAGACCGTTTGAGCTTCGATGTAGGGAAGTATGTGAAAAAAATGACTCCAGCCCTTCGGAGAGGCAGCGTTGCAGCAGGTGGTTCCGCTTTCGTAAGCACCGACTGGTTCGTTGTAAACCATCCCAGGCAATCTCGGATCGCCGTCGTAAGGTCCAGGTGGCAACTGTTTGATTGCAGACTCGTGATTCAGGAAACCAAGACCAATTTGACGCAGATTGCTTGAGCATGACATGCGTCTTGCGGCTTCACGTGCGGCCTGCACAGCTGGCAAAAGCAATCCAACAAGTATACCTATAATGGCGATTACAACGAGTAACTCTACGAGCGTGAATCCATTCGACGTAAATCTTGATTTCTGGGACAGCTTCATGGAATCTTTGGTCATCAAAATGTACTCCTGTTCGAGAAACAAAATCTTCTACTCCTGACTAGACTCATGGCTAGCGTTCGAGATTCTTTTTCTATCAGACTCCAATCAAGCGTCCACGTCGCTTCGGTCAATTCCTCTAATCTTCATGGATTCTGAATCAATCAAAAACAAACCGATTTCGAGGATAATTCTCGGACTGTTTTTTCATGAATTCCCGTGAGTGCGTGGCTTTTCGGTGTTCGCCTCCTCGTCGAATCCTCTGACATGTTCCTAATATGTTTTTGCACTCGTAACCCGTGGCCGTTACGCTTCGCTTCCGTGTTTATAGCTAGAGACCAATCACTTCTGAGAAGCAAAGCAAAAATGTTAGAGATAGGCTGACACGCTCACGATGATTTCCTATCTGCGGGATTATCCCTCTGAAGGTTATGTCCCCACAGAGCATTCATATGTTTCACTCTTTCCTTCATTGGAATGTTGTCGATCTTTGGGCAAAATAACGGCGTTCCAGCTTATCTGAAAAGCCGTTCGACTTAAATCGATTCAAGCGTTTCGATTACGAGAACGAACAGTTGAGTTCTCGGATCGGTAGTATAAGTAGATAGCTCCAAGCGATCCAGCAGTTAGTAGATGCCAGATCGCATGGCCTTGGATCCAATCATCGGGATTCCCAAATTTCCCGGCTACGTCGAGTTGTCGAAATAGCACACCAAGAACGAGTGCAACAAAGGCAATCAGCAACCATCTTCTTTGGGGGCGAGTTCTTGTAGGCCTGTCACCTCTTGGAATCTGGTCGACAAGTGCGAAAACCACGACGATCACAATGTGCAGCGGGAGGACTTGGCCGGCCGACATCGACCACTTGTATAGAAAAAGAAGGTAGGATGCCAGCACGACTGCAACGGCAAGAAGGGGCCACACAGGGAATCTTTGTGTCGAACTGGTGCGCAGGTGGCTAGGTAAGTATCTCCCAAGATTGATTGCGATGCATGCGAGCAATGGTGCATACATGGATCCTACATCCAGTTGTTGCCCAAAGCGTGTGAGGGATGCATGGAACAGTCCGCTACTGAATCCTAGATAGCAGCAAGTTGCTCCAAACAGCAAGCTCACCGCAGGGGTGCTGATCACATAATTGGTCGTAGATGTCTTGGTAGAAATCAAGTCCCGTATCCCAAGGCATATGGCGTACATACCTACAAAGAAATAAGCGAGATTCGACCATGTATTTGCTCGTGTGCGAAGCAGGTCAGAGGGGTCGATCCGTTCGGTGTAATTGGAGTTCCTAAGATCATGGCTTTCGATCCAATGCTCCCAGACGTTTTGTCCGCGATAGTAGTCTTGAGCCCAAACCAAGATAAACATCAAGCCCGCCATCGAGAGCAAGGGCGCTGCATGAACCCACCAAGGCATCTTTTGTGACTCGATCATGATTTAGGCAAGCGACTTACGGACATCGGTGAAAAGACGGGCTGTCAGAGCCGAAAACGATTCTACAAAAATGTGCCTAATAGTTTCCGTAACCCGCTCAATGATAAGCAAAATCGAGCGTTTTTACGATTAGTCAGTTCTCGGGGGCTCTGGGGTTTGAGCGAAAACTTGCCGGTTTGCTATAAATAGAGTGGCGGTAGTAGGGTACCTCCCAGCCCCTAGCCGTCTATATCGCACCGCCGCGGGTGCTTCGTCGCCCGTTGGTGGTGCGTGACAGCGGTTACCCCTTGATTGGCAAAGGCCTATGAAAAAGAAGAAAGTCGTCATCATAGGGGCTGGACCGGGTGGACTGGCCGCTGCAATGCAACTGGCTCACGCGGGTGCAGATGTGACTGTGTTGGAGGCTAAGCCGACGGTGGGAGGCCGCTGTTCGACGATGGACGTGGGCGATTATCGGTTCGATGTCGGCCCGACGTTCTACCTCTATCCTCGGATCCTCAAGGAGATTTTTCAGTCAGTCGGGTATGATATCGATCAAGTGATCCCGATGAAGCGCTTGACGCCTCAGTACCGAGTGGCCTTTGAGGCTGGCGGGCATTTGGATTGCTCGAATGTGGTCAAGGACATGGATGCGCAGATCGCAAAGCTCTCACCGGATGATGTGGGGAAGTTGCAAAAGTACCTCGATGACAATCGAGTGAAGCTTGCCAAGTTTCGTCCGATTCTCGAAAGCCCCTTCAACTCGCTCCGCGATTACTTGAGTCCATCGCTGATGGCTGCGGCACTTTATGTGAAACCTTGGAAGTCTCTCGGGCAGGAGTTGCAGAGCTATTTCAAAGATCCTCGTTTAGTGATTGCATTTTCGTTCCAAGCCAAGTACTTAGGGATGTCACCATTTCGTTGCCCGAGTCTATTTTCGATCCTGTCGTTCTTAGAGTACGAGTACGGGGTGTTCCATCCCATAGGTGGATGCGGACAAGTCAGCCGTCGTATGGCCGATGTCGCTGAGGAACTCGGATGCAAGATTCGACTAAGCGAGCCTGTTGGCAAGCTTCGATTTGAAGGTAAGCGTGTAACAGCCGTAGAGACCGATCAAGGTGTTTATCATGCAGACGCCTTTGTCATCAATGCCGATTTTGCCTACTCCATGGAAAAGCTGGTTCCGAACCACCTGCGTCCACATTGGACCGATAAGAAGCTCGAGTCCAAGCGATTCTCTTGCTCGACGTTCATGATGTATCTTGGGGTTCGAGGGCAATTCCCCGAGCTACCCCACCACACGATCTACATTTCGAGAGACTACGAGGGGAATCTCAGAGAGATCGAACAAGAGAAACGTTTACCAACGCAGCCTTCGTTCTACGTGCAGAATGCGTGTGTGACGGATCCGAGTCTTGCGGCTCCTGGTAAAAGTGCGATCTACGTTTTGGTTCCTGTACCCCACTTGAGTCCCAATACACCTTGGGATTCCAAACAGACTGCGGAATATCGAGCATTGACCCTCAAACGACTCGAAGCCGTTGGGCTCGGTGGTCTCGAGGAGCGGATCGAATACGAGAAGATCATCACGCCTGCCGATTGGCGCGATCAATACTCGGTCTACCGAGGTGCGACATTTAATTTGGCCCACAATTTGGGCCAGATGCTGCATTTACGACCACGCAATAAATTCGAGGATTTGCAGAGCGTTTACCTCGTCGGTGGTGGTACGCATCCTGGGAGCGGCCTTCCTGTGATCTATGAATCCTCGCGGATCACCTGTCGGCAACTTCTCTCGGAACTAGAACTGCCGAATGGATTTATCGACGAATTGCAACCGTTGCCAACAAGCCACCGGCAAGAACCCGCTTTAACAACAAACTAGTCGCATGTTCTCGCGTCGCAACCGGTCGATCCTTGGATTGTTGGTCTTGATCTACGCTATCTTGGTGTTGATTGGCGTGGTACCCAACCCGATTTTTCACAAGGCCATAGGACATTCCCAGAAAATGAACGATTCAACCAGCAAGCAATGGTTTTCGCTATCAGCCAAGCAGAGCGATGGTAGTTTGCTACCGATCGATTCTCTACGCGGTAGAGTTGTGTTGGTGGTCAATGTAGCGAGTCGTTGCGGGTTTACCCCACAGTACAAGCAGTTGCAGGAGTTGCATGAGCGTTACAGCGACAAGGGGTTGACGATCCTGGCTTTCCCTTGCAATCAATTTGGTGCTCAGGAACCGGGAAGCGACTCAGAGATTCAGCAATTCTGTAGCACCAACTACGGTGTTTCTTTTCCGGTGATGTCCAAGATCCAAGTCAACGGTGCGCAAGCCGATCCGATCTATGAGTTTCTCAAGAAGCAGTCGCCTGGTTTATTGGGTTTGGAATCGATCAAATGGAATTTCACCAAGTTCCTTGTCGATCAGCAAGGGAATGTGATCTCGCGTTATGCCCCAACCACTTCACCTAGCGATATTGCCAAGGACATCGAGAGGCTCTTGAGCCCATCGAGTTAAAAGGGGTCAGGCCGGCGCTGCTCTGCGTCACTACATGGTGCTCTTTTGCGTAAGCGAACAGGGGCCTCGTAAAGAATGATTCAAGTTCAGGGTTGCGGGGGGGTGATTGAGCTTGCTCCCACGCTGATTAGCTTTGACGGTTTGTGGCCCAGCGGGCCAGTATATTGGTAGCAAGCGATGCCCCACGCAGATGCGCCGGCCCCAAAGGTGGATGTCTGCATAAAGGATCACGCGCGGGATCAGGCGCGTAATCTATCCTCGGCGCATTAGATTGATTCGAAGTCTTATTTACCCTTGCGCAGCTCCGCAGTAAGCGTACAGCGACCTAGTAAGGAATTATCTGCGCTCAGGCTTGCGTGGATTGATTGGGTTTGTTAGCGCGATGTTCAGCTTTGACGGTTTGTGGCCCAGCGGGCTTGGATATCGTTAGCAAAGACGCTGGGGCTGACCCCAATTTTAAGAAGCTTCTTTAAGAGAAAAATTCGCTAGTCGCTAAACCCCACAACTGCTTGGCTCCCCTTCTCCCGCTGGCGGGAGCAAGGGGCGGGGGGGATGAAGGTGGAGGAGCACTGGTTCTTACCACCTCTGTGGCTGCACCGTGTAAGACGATCCTAGAGGGATCCAAGCCATTAGCCGGAGGTAAGCGTTAGCGCCACCACCGGCTCATTAGATCCATTCGAAGTCTTATTCACCCTCGCGCAGCTCCGCTTGCACACGCCGCTGCACCGCTTGCACGATGGCCATATCGGCCTATTCTTGCCGTTCTTGCTAACGGTACTCGCACACCGCCACAGGATGCGCCAGTTCCCCTCGCTTCTAATCGCTCATCTTTATCGCGCGACGTTCGATACCGTAGGGCTGATTCAATAGTAAATTAGGGACAGACCGCGGGTTGAGACCTATCGACGTCGAATACACGTGAGAAAAACGGGAGACAGACCCTACGTTGAAGCCGAGGGACATGGAGTGTGCGAGCGATTCGGCGCACTTCATTGATCAACTTCGGTTGCATGACTGCGACAAGCGATTCTGATTCCGCGTCCATACCAGCTCAATAGATCCTGGAAAAGCAAAATTCCACATAGCCTAGAGAACACCAATTCAATATATCCTGGCCGCTTCGCAGAGGCAATCGCTGCGTCAAACTCTTGATCAGTGGTGTTTTAGGATTAGCATCCGCTTGACTCCGCATACGTCTTATAATAAATTTCGGCTCGGTTAGGTTATGGTAATTTCAATAGAATATATGTTCGTCGACAAAGCAGGATCGTACCAATGCATAACGTCGATATTGAAGCACCACGTTGGATCGCGGGTTACGAAGCACTTGCCGACTCTCTCATGGACGGCTTCGACATGTGCATCTACGAATACACGAACGATATGTCGTGCCGCGAATTGCTCCACCAGTATTCAGATCACCCAAACGTCCGCGAGTACGAAATGCGAATAGCGATCGCCGATCGAAAACTAAAGGCGATATTAAAGCCGACCAATCGATGCATTCATGGCGATTACCCGGAGTCGCATTTTTGGTTCTGGACATATCCTCCGAACTCGCCAGAACTTGAGAATGATCTTCGGGAAATGGGAGCGATTTGATACATCACACGTCAATTGCTACGATAATGGACAAGGTCGACTGGCACGGCGAGCGTTTCCCCGCTGCTGAATGTCGACGAAATCGGGTAAGGATGCCCGTTGCCGGGCACCCTCCCCACACCACCTAGCATGCGGGTCCGCACTAGGCGGTTCCACGAAGATGAGCAAGTTCTGCCCAGAGGGTTTT
>JAJTFC010000108.1 GCA_021298315.1 Planctomycetaceae bacterium | reverse complement strand
CGAGCGCGAAGCCCTGCCAATTCTCGACCTCGGCGAGCGCTACCCCAATGCTGCGATGGCAGCGCTGTATAAACTCCCGGAACAACTGAACACCGATCAAATCGAGAAACTCAAGAAACTCGACACCGCGATCGATCAAGGCGGACTTGAGAGCGACGTGTATAAGCGACTCAAGACGGGTATTACTGCGATCCTCTCGATACAAAACGACGAATCGGCCATCGAACATTTGCGAGAAAGATGGCGAAAGAGCCCCGATCGCCGCGCGACGATCGCGCTTGCAATGTCCCAAAAACCCAACGATGCGAATTGGGATTATCTGGTTCGCTCGATGGGTGTGCTCGATCTGTTCGCCGTCGGTGATGTTTGCAATTGCTTGCTCCAAATCGATGCAGCCACCGAGGATGCCGAAGCGGTTCGACAAACAATCCTTCAAGGATGCAAATTGGTCGAAGCAGGCCAAGACCCCGCGCCAGTAATCAAACTCCTGGAGTATTGGACCGCCACTAGCACAGCGAGTTTGATCGAAGAACCCGTTACCGATTCTCAAGATCCTGAGCAGGGTCTAAGCATTGGAGAGACCGTTACCGAAGCATCCAAGGAAACCCTCACGCCCATCGCCGCTTGGCAACGCTGGTACGCCACCAAATACCCCGATGCACCACCAGCAGTCCTGGCGAGCGAAACGGCCGATCCCCGCTGGTCACTTGCGTTTATCGAGCAGTTCTTAAACGGTGAACAAGGCCGCCAAGGATCCCAGGATCGAGGCCAACAGGTGTACGCGAAAGCCCGCTGCAATGCTTGCCACAAAATGAATGGCCTAGGCGGTGGTTATGGACCGGACCTCACTAGCGTCAACAAACGCTTCACCCGTATCGAAACCCTCGAATCCATCCTCTTTCCGTCGCACGTGATCAGCGATCAGTATGCGACCAAGAAAGTGCTCACCAACGACGGTGAGGTCTACACAGGGATTCTGGTCAAGACGTCCAAGGGACTGGCCGTACGAGTTAACGAGAACAAGGAGTTCATGATCGCCGAGGATCAGGTTCAGGAAGTCCAAAGCAGCAAAACTTCGGTGATGCCTGCGGGACTTCTAGACAACCTTACCCCTTCAGAGATTCGAGATCTGCTGGTTTATCTCGGCTACGTCCCGGCTGAGAAGATGGCTCAAGAAAAACCGACCGCCCTACGGCGCTGATGGATCATCGCCCAAGGGCTTTCGAAGTTGGCTTCATACCAGCAACCCTAAGTGCAAATTAGGTAGCAGTCTCCCACACGGTTCGAATCAGGGGATTGTACTTGCAGGGGTCGTTTTCCAGCGGCTAGCTAGTTGAGACTTCCATTGACTGTAAGCTTCAGCGAGCGATTCGGTCGGATCAAGCCTGTCTCGTTTTTGGAGCTGATCGGCTTTACTCAATAATTCGCTAGACGTGATTGGTTGGCAATTCTCATCCCACCAGCGATCCAGTGAACGAACCGACATCAATGCACACGCATTGCCGATCAGAAATAGGCAGCAGATGCGGTAAAGCTTATCCATAATCTCGGTACCGGCTTGGCGGCGGAGCACCTCTGAGACGACTCTCGCACGAAGAGTATCTGAGGGGACTACCAAGCTCCCAGAGCGACGGATTCTGTTCTCAAGATCGAAGAGTTTCTCAGAGTCCATGGTAAACCTCCGGATCGAGTTGATTGGTCACTTGACTTCCAAGCAAATCAGAAAGCTTAGCCAACGCGTAGCGGTAACGGCTAGCGGCCGTTGCGGGGGGAATTGCCAAGGTTTGGGCTATCTGGTGGAAAGTGAATTCCTCCCAAATCTTCAACACCAGGACTTCGGCCTGTTCGGTGGGCAACTGCCTGATGGCTTTCCAGATCTCCTGCATCGATTCGTGAGTCTCGATGGCATCCACCTTTTGGGGAGCCCGGATCAAATCGCTCAAGCACTCGGTTAGCTTGCTAGTAGCAAAAAGCCAGCGTTTTTTGCGTCTGAGGATCAGCAATGCATCATTGCGAACCATCTGCAGCAGGAATGCCCATGGGTTTTTTGCCTGGATAAGCACATCGACATCCGAAACCACTTTCAGCAGAGCGCAAGCGACTGCGTCCTCGGCATCATGCTGATTCCTGGTGATTGTCGCAGCAAATCGAACCAAACGGACACTAGTCAGCTCGTAGAGCCCGGCAACCGAGCCGAGCCCATGCTCGGCGATCGTTTCGACTTGCCTGCGAACGTCTTCGTTAAACTCTGGGAATTTAGACATGATTCCATAAGGATGCGCGATCCAAGGGGATTTATCTACTTGGGTTTGCAAAAATAGAGCTAATTCACCCCCACTTGCAAGCTAGCCCTAAGCCTCTGATAATCCTGGAGAGGTTTTTCTTAAGAGAAATGGATTGTAGCAGGTGTAGTGCCAGGATGAGCATTCCCGATGTGCAGATTTACTCGGAGCTAAAATCGATCGCTCAATCGATTTTAAAGCGTGAGAGACGAGCCGAATCGATGAGCCCTGGGGATCTCTTCCACGAGGCCTATTGCCGACTTAACGAGTATCTATCCAACCCTTCAAATGACGTCCAGGATGTAAAAGCCCTTTTTGCTCAGACCATGCGTCGGGTCATCATCGACCATGCTCGAAAACGTTCTCGACGCGAGCGAAGGCTCCCAAGGATCATGCTCGACCTTGATCAGCAGCCAGACCACCACGAGCTCAAAGAAAACCTCGATCGAGCCGAGAGTCTTATCCTATTAGATCAAGCCTTGTACAAGCTTGCGATAGACTATCCAACCCATGCCAAGGTCGTCGAGTTAAAGTATTTCGGTGGTCTAACGATCCATCAATGCGCTCAGCAGTTGAACGTCTCGACCCCGACGATCGAAAGATACTGGGCCTTCGCTAGAAAATGGCTGGCAAACGAAGTTCGACACAGCGCTGGCCTTGCCGATTAAATAAGCCCCCTTTGGATACCGACGGCCTAGGAACCTTTTTTTCCGATCTTGGCCATCGAACGCCTGACGATAAAGGCCAATCCTGAGAATCCGAAGATCGCCATCGATGTCGGCTCTGGCACAACACCACCCCCTCCACCACCGCCATTTGAATTGTTGATGCCAAACTCCCCAAAAGCAAAGCCATCTACGGGGACGCCGGGAACTGAAATGCTCAATTGTGTCAAAGTTGAACCGTCAGTGACGTAAGCTCCGAAATAGTGCGCCCCTGAACTAACATTCACGAGTTGCGTGACAGGTCCGTTGCTTGCAGATGACACCGTGTCGAAAGTCACATTCGTGCTACCAGATACCAAACCTGGCATCACGTACATGTAAAAAGCCTTGGTTCCGGTCGGCAAATTCAAAGTAATCGAGGTCTTCGCAGCCGAGTCCGTCGTGTGCCAAACGGTTCCGCTGTAACCATGCGACCAACCTAACCAACCTCCAGACTGTGCCAGGGTCTGAGTGACCGATCCGCTAAACCCAACCGTCAGCCCAAGGTCGGTTGCGGAACTAACAGTCGTTCCTGGAATACTTCCAAGATTCCGCCCGAAAGCGCTCATCGTATAACCACCCAAGGTCGACGGCGGGGCACTATATCCAGGAGAAATGTCGATGATCACTGCAGCCCGAACCGCACCCGCCGTGAAAAACACGCCTGCGGCTACTATCAACCACGCGAAACTCGCTCGCCCTAAACCAAAGACATTCCTTGTCATCACCTGCCTCCTGCAGACTCTGTTCTATCCGTCGGACGTTCGAAATAACGAAGTAATCAATAAACACTTGTTTTGTGAAACAAGTATTGTTGCTACTCGATCCTCTATGAGGTTTGGCGTTTTAAGGCGAAAAATCCATCAGAAAAAAACTGGGTTTTTCGCTAAGTTCCTTGTGATCGAGTGTATCGCCTGTGGGAAGAAACTCATGGGCTACATAGCCATCAAAACCACTCTCGGCAATCGCTTTGGCAATCGGAGGATAGTAGATCTCCTGCGTATGGTCGATCTCGTGACGACCAGGATTGCCCCCGGTGTGGTAGTGACCAAAGTACTTATGATTGCTTTGAATCGATCGGATGATGTCTCCCTCCATAATCTGCATGTGGTATATGTCATAAAGCAACTTGAAATGGTCGCTTGCAACCTGCTTGCACAGTTCGATCCCCCAAGCCGACAAGTCGCACATGTAGTCGGCATGGTCGACTCGGCTATTGAGGAGTTCCATATTCAAGATCACCTTCTTCTTTTCTGCCACCGAAACGATCTTACGAAGCGCCTCGGCACAGTTCTTCATCCCGGTCTTGCGATCGATACCCCTAGCATTGCCAGAAAAGCAGATGACATTCCGAAATCCCGCACTCGAAGCTGCCTCGATCGATTCATTGATGATCCTAAGGGCCTCGTCCCAATACTTTGGATCGCATAACCCATCGGTCAGTTTGTGCGAGGTGACCATCGTGCAGACCAAACCATGCTTCTTAAGGGTCTCAAAGTCCTTTGGGCCTAGAAGATCGATCCCCACAAGCCCCATCTTCTTGGCATGAACACAGAGTTCCTCAAGCGATAGGTTCTTGTCGTAACACCATTTGCAAAGCGATTGATTCAGCCGCCCAGCCTTGGCATCCGCAGGCTTCTCGTCGGCACCCACCTGCAAAGCACCAGATGCGGCCCCACTACCCAAAGTTGCCGTACCCAAAGCTCCTGTTGTAGCCAGGGCCCCGAGCCCTAGGGCAGACTTGCCGAAACTCCGCCGCGATAACGAATCGAATTGGTCACTATCTTTCATGACTTGGTCTCCTGCAATTCCTATTTCAAAGGGACACGGACTATCTGCTCATCGTTGCGAACGTAAATCGAACCGTTGGCAAACGCCGGTGCACACCAAACAACTTCGCGACCAAAGGCATTGTTCGTGGGCTTAATAATGTTTGTTCTTGCCAACTCCTGATAGCCCTCAGGCGAAATCTTGGCAATGATCAGTTCACCGGATTCATTGAACAAAAAGAATCGATCGCCGCTTTTTACCATAAACGCCGTGCCGCTGCCTTGAGGCCGATCGCTGATAGGCTTGCTGGTCTCCCAAAGACGGTTCCCTGTGGCGATCTCAAATGCCATAAGCTCCCCACTTTGATCGCACCCATAGACGATATTCCCGATGACCATCGGTTGTACGTTCACCGGCGACATCCCTTTCTTGGCTTGGTTTCTCCAAAGCTCCTTAGCCTTCGGCTCGTTGCTTGCGAGTTCAATAAGCAGATTTCGATTCGAATAGCCACCAATGAACAGGTACTTACCCGAGTGAACCGGACTCATGATGATCGAGCCGTTATCGGCCAGATACGGGATCGACCAATAGAGCTTACCATTCTCGGGATTGACCGAATTGACCGCTTGTGGATTGGCCAAAATCAATTGGCGAACTCCCCCCGCTTGGATGATCGTCGGAGGCGAGTATCCGGTTTCCTTGGCCGCTCCAAAACGCCATACCTCCTGACCGGTCTTTTTGTTAAGTGCCACCGCTTGGGAGCCTTCTCCACCTGCAAGTGTGATCAAGTTATCGCCATCGATCAGTGGATGGGCAGCATAGCCCCAAAGCGGCGAGTCGGTCTTGTACACGGATTTGAGTTTTTGGGACCAAATCACTTTGCCGCTGGCAGCCTCAAAACAAAACAGATCCCCTTCAGCACCAAGCGTATAGAGCCTATCGCCATCGACAATCGGTGTGCATCGCGGTCCGGCAGGATAGGAGATGGCATAAGTCACCGGATACTCATGGGTCCAGAGCACCTTGCCACTCTCATCGTCGATACAATGAACCCGCTCGTTGCCGTCAAAAGCTTTGCGGCCAAAGTTATCCACCTTGGCGTCGGCCTGGGTAACCATGTCGGTCACATAGACCCGATTCCCGACGACTGCAGGCCCGGAATAGCCACCGGCGATCTTGGTGCTCCAAAGAGCCTTGAGCCCTCCCTCGGGAAAAGAACTCGGAACCGTTTGCGGTTTCCATTGGTTATCGCGACTTGGTCCCATCCAACCAGGCCAATCCTCCCCCCGAGCAAGGCTCGATCCGACGCACGTAAGTATCAGATTGGCAATCAGTAGCGACTTTCGCATGGCTTTGTCCGAGTGGTTGTAAGGGACTGGTTCAATGTTGGGAATTCCGGCTGATTATAACCAGTTTTGGAGTTTCTCTTGAATTCACCGTTGGATCGGGACGTTAAATCCTCGTAGAATTTGGGGAAGTCTTTTGGAGTTTCGCACCTGTGCGAAGGATCTAGCGATGAAACGTTTAAGAGCCAACGGCCAGTCCTTTCGAAACCTTGCACTTGCATTCGGGGCGATCAGCATAGCTCTGTTTCCCCTAATCTCTTTGGCCGACATCATCGAGCTCAAAGACGGTGGGGTTATCTACGGAAAAGTCCTCAATCCTCAAGGCGGTCAAATGGTGCAAATCGAGGCCGAAGACGGCACGCTCATCGAAGTCGAACGGAGGATTGCCCGTATTCGCATCTCGTTGGATCGCGATAAAAAGTACGCCGAAGAGATCCTTCAACGCGGCGACTCCCTCGAAGAGCATCGCGCGATCGTCGAAAAATGTGCCAACGAGCAGATGAACACCATCGCCAATGCTCACCGCGAAAGAATCGTTGAACTCGATCCAGCAGACCGAGCAACCTGGGAAGCTCTTCGCTACTACCCTGACGAAGCCACCGGGAAATGGCTCCGCCGCGACGTGGTGATGTACCGCCGTGGCAAAATCAAAGGAGACAAAAGCCGCTGGTACACTTGGCAAGAAAAAGCTCTCCTGGATTTCGACGAAAAACTCAAAATCCAAAAACGGGATGCTGAACGCGAATTCGACGGCAAACTCAAAACCTACTTCAATGGCGTGGCTCGCCTGAAGGCCGATGCCCAAGCCTACCTCGAGAGCTTAAACAACCCACTGCTCCTAAGTCGGATTGTGAAGCTTATTCGCGAAGGCGAACCGGCAGAAAAACAACTCGGTTGGCAACTGATCAAACAACTACCGATCCGCACCACGACTCCCGCTTTAGTCTCGATCGCCCTGGAGGAGTCCGACATGGGACTCGTCGGCGAAGCTCTCTCGCAACTGCAAACCGGAGACGATTGGGTCAAAGAATCAGCACTGACTGCTTTTGCCTCTAAACTCGGCAATACAACCACCCGCGATCGGGCTGCTTATTGCATGAGCCCCTTTGTGGATAAACGCTACATAAGCATCCTGATCAACCACCTGCTATCGACCCAAGTCGTCCAGCCTGCTGGCAACCCAGGTGGCCTCAATGCGGGTGTAGGAAACGGAAACATCGGTCTAGGTGGCGGTGCCACTCCCGCCCAACGACGCGTTGTCCAACACAAAGATGTTTTGAACACTCTTGCAAGCCTCACCGGCGAGAACTTCGGCTACAACATCGACCAATGGCGAGTGTGGTTCGCCCAAAAACACGCTGTCCAAAATCTCGATCTGCGAAGAGACGAGTATTGATCTCTAGAATCCACAAGCGGCAATCTCTTGCGTATCGCGGTCTTTGAATTCCTTTGCTCAAGCGGTGCCTACAGCGACTCGGGTCCCGCAGGCCCTTATGCAGCTTTGCTCGACGAAGGTGCTGCGATGCTCCTGTCGCTTGCCAGCGATCTTGCTGGCTGTCGACACGAAGTATCGATCGCCCTGGAACCTTCGATCCACGAGGCTTGGAAGAATCATCACTTCAAATCCGCTGCACTGAAACATCTTGAAGTCCACCCGATAACGCCTTGCGAAAATCCGAGCATCGAGCAAATCGCCCAGCAATGGAGGAATGCTTATCAAAACTCCGATTGCGCCATCGTCATCGCCCCCGAACTAGACGGTCTTCTGCCTGGGATCACCCAAGCCATGAGAGACCAAGGTTGCCGTATCATCGCTCCTGAGGCTCCTTTCATTCAGTGCGCCTCGGACAAATGGGAAACGTATCAAGCTTGGCTTGATCATAAACAAATCACTGCGCCGACGCTCCTTGCAAGCCAGTGGATCGAGCATCCAGATAGCCTTGACTCGCATCCTTTCGAGTCCCACGGATGGGTGCTTAAACGCAGATGCACTGCCGGTTCGACCGATATGCAAAGGTTCGCTTCAAAGGATCAATTATTGAAGCATCTCTCCTGCATGCAAGACCTCCAAGTCTGGATCGTTCAGCCCTGGATAAGCGGTAAACCAGCAAGCCTCGCTGTTGTCGGTGACTCAAACGAGAATCTTAAGTTGCCCTGTGTGATCGGGCCAACCGAGCAGTTATTCGATCCACGTACGGGAAGCTATATCGGTGGTCAAGGCCCGCTGCTTGCCGATCCGACAAGACTCAAGTCCTTTGCGAAAAACTTGCTCGATGCTATCCCTGGCAAGCCAGCCGGTTGGGTCGGAATCGATTTTCTCATTCAAGCCGATGACCTATGGATACCGCTTGAAATCAATGCTCGATTGACATCGAGCTATCTGGGTTACCGAATCCACTACGGTCAAAATCTTGCAAATGCTCTCCTCGGTATGCCTGTGCTCACCGAGCAACCTTTAGACCCACTAAATCCAAAGACTTTTCGCTTTTCGGTCAGCGATTTTCGTGGATAATGGGTTTTAAAGCGATTGGATTTGATAACGCTATAACCTCCCACTGAATCATACCTCCTGTATGTCCCAACGATCCATGTCCCTCCCGAACTTGAGATTCTCAATCCTCGCAGCAATGTTGCTGAGCTTGCTTAGTCACGCACCGGCAGGTGCTCAGAACATCGATTTTCGAAAACAGATCCAACCGATCCTCTCGGAGCATTGCTCGCAATGCCACGGAGTCGATGAGTCGACCCGCGAAGGCCAACTGCGGCTGGACATTCGCGAATCGGCCATCGCTGGCGGCGAATCTTCCAAAGGAGCGATTGTCCCCGGCAAGGCATCTGAGAGCGAAATGGTTCGCCGAATCCTATCGACGGATCCCGATCATGTGATGCCTCCCCCAAGCTTGCAAAAGCCGCTGAGCAAAGAGCAGATCGTCTTGCTTGAGCGTTGGATCGACCAAGGTGCTCCGTACGATAAGCACTGGGCCTTTGTCCCCCCGTCGCGCACCGAAATCGACCTGAACCAACCCATTCACGGTCGCAAGGTCAATCATGCGATCGATTGGCTCGTGGCCGATACGCTTCACAAAAAAGGTTGGCCAAGTACGGCCGAAGCGAAACCTTGGGAGTTGTGCCGTAGGGTCTATCTGGATTTGATAGGCATACCTCCAACGCCTGAGCAAGTCGAAGCGTTTCAAAACGAAGGGCTAAGTGCCACGGTCGAGAAGCTCTTGGCCGACGATCGCTTCGCCGAGAAATGGGCTCGTCCCTGGCTCGATGTTGCTCGATACTCCGACACCAACGGGTACGAAAAGGACTTGCAACGCGACCAATGGGCTTGGCGCGATTGGGTACTCGATGCGATCGCTAAAGACATGCCCTACGATCAATTCATCATCGAGCAGATCGCTGGTGATCTTCTCCCAAACGCGACCCAAGAACAGGTTATCGCGACGGGCTTCCTCCGAAATAGCATGATCAACGAAGAAGGAGCCATCGTCCCTGAACAATTCCGCATGGTTGAAATGTTCGACCGCATCGATTGCATCGGCAAAGGAATCCTAGGCATGTCCTTGCAGTGCGCGCAGTGCCATACCCACAAGTTTGATCCGATCACCCATGACGAATACTATGGGATGTTCGCGTTCCTTAATAACACCTTCGAATCCCGTTCCTGGGTCTACAACCCTGAACAACTGACCATCATCAAAGAAGTCCGCGATGGAGTCGCTTCGGCGATCTCGCAATACAAAGAATCCCATCCCGATTGGCAAGCGAATTTCCAAGCTTGGAAACAGCAAGTCCTTGCATCGAGGCCCAAGTGGCAAGCACTTCGCGCTGAGTTGCTCGAGACCATCAGTGGCTTGAACCATCCTGTCCAAGAATCCGACGATTCGATCCTGATGGTTGGTCATACTAGCAATGATATCTTCATGATCGCCTCGGCAACTCTACCTACTATCACAGGGATACAATTCGAAGTTCTCACGCATGGCGAGCTACCTTTTAGGGGGCCAGGACGCAGCAATGTAGGCATGTTCGATTTGCGTGAAATCGAACTCTTTGTCCAAAAACCTGGTAGCTCCGAATGGGAGAAACAAAAGTTCTCCGCAGCAACGGCAGACTTTAGCAACGCTGAGGAAAAGTCAGCCGACGGCAAAAATTCCTCGGGGCCTGTCGCCAACCTGATCGACGGCAAGGACGAAACCGTTTGGAAATCGGATCGAGGCTTGGGTCGACGCAATCAATCCTCGGTGGTCGTGTTGCAATTGGAAAAACCGCTCGAAAACCTTCAAGATCACAAACTCAAATTCGTTTGGAGGCAAGGGGAAATGATCGGCTGCTGTCGCATCAGCGTCACCGACACACCTACGCCCAGTGCTCCTGCGATCGATCATGATGCAATCCTATCGATGATGGAATCACCCGAGATTTCCGATAAAGCCTTTCAAGCTTGGATGGCCACCCGAGAAGATGCCAAGGATCAGAATCTTGCCATCGAGAGTCATTGGAAGCGGTTTCCGGGTGCCAAGACAAGCGTTCTGCACATGACCGAGCGGGATACTCGCAAAGCGCGAGTTACCTACACGCTCAAGCGAGGCAGTTGGGATCAGCCCGATCGGCCGACCGAGCCTCAACTGCTAGGGAGTTTCCATCCAGCCGTGCAAACCCCTGAGCCGGCTCGATTGCGATTGGCCCGTTGGTTGGTCGATAAGCAAAATCCGCTGACTGCTCGTGTTGCCGTCAATCGCATCTGGCAGGAGATCTTTGGCCAAGGCCTCGTCGAGACATCCGAAGACTTTGGAACTCGGGCTCCGGTGCCTGAGTACCAAGGGATCCTCGATACACTTGCCGTCGAGTTCATGGATTCGAATTGGAGCCTGAAGAAACTTGTTCGCACGATCGTCTTGAGCGATACCTACCAGCGGAGTTCGCATGCGACCAAGATGATGTTGGAATTGGATCCCAAAAACCGTTGGCTTACCCGAGGTCCGCGGTTCCGTTGCGATGCCGAGACAGTCCGAGACATGGTGTTGAGCATTTCGGGGCTGATGCATCACAAGTTAGGAGGCCCGAGTGTGATTCCACCGGTTCCTCAAAATGTTCTCGATTACAATTATGTGTATCCTGGATATTGGAAAGCTGCCGAAGGCCCTGAGCGTTATCGCAGAGCCATCTACATGTTCCGCAAGCGATCGATGCCCGATCCGGTGCTCAGCAGTTTCGATGCTCCCAACGGCGATTCAGCCTGTGCGCGTCGCATCCGTTCCAATACGCCTCTGGCTGCACTGACAGGTTTGAACGAACCCATTTTCGTCGAAGCGGCCAATGGGTTTGCTCTGCGGATCTTGCGAGAGTCACCTGTATTGGATGCAGAAAGGATCGAGAAGGCTTATAAGCTTGCCACCTCCAGGAGTGCAACGGCTCAAGAAAAGACGCAGCTTCTGAAGTTCTTAGAGCAGCAGCGCAAGAGGCTCTCGGATGGTTGGCTCAATCCTCGCGAGATCCTCACTGGGGATCCGGGCAAGCTCAAGGATTTGCCCGAGGGGACAACCCCTCAAGACGCAGCGGCTTGGACACTGGCGGCCAGAGTTCTTCTGAATCTCGATGAGACCTTGAGCAAGCAGTAGTGGAGCTTGCTCTAAGTTTGTCAGATGAACTGAATACTAAAAAGCTTGCTCGCCTCGACGCTTAGCTTTGCGATGGGCAAACTCTATCACGGCATCGGCTTGTGAAATACCAGACCGCTTGGCTTGCTGGAGTCCTCGAAATGCTCGTAGTTGTTGCTGAGTGTTTCCGACGACGATCGTTCGATGCATGTTCTGGATGATCGTATCTGGCATAGCAATGAGTAGTTGCTTCAACAGCTCATCATTGCCTTCGACCGAGTCTTGATCAAGCCAAGCCCAATACAAGCTTGATGCGATCCGATCACGAGCCTCTGGAAGCATTCGCTCTTTGGCTGCAACCCGATTAGCCGCAAGCTGCTCTGGGCTTCGGGGTAGTTTTTTTGCTTCGGGCGTATCGAGCATCTTGTTCAAGAGGCGATCGACTGCGATTTGGATATCGTCGGCATTTGCGACGCCTCTTCGCAATCCATCAGCGAGCACTTCAGTGCCCGCATGCGATTTGACAGGAAGTTGTCGGATATAGGGTTCAAACAAATAGGGACGAAGGATCCAGGTAGATGCCGACAAAGCGATGGCACCCAGGAAGACTGCGATGAACAAATGCAATTGGCCCGTGATAGATCGGACGTAGTTCCGGAATTGGGGATTCATGCGGCGTTCCACAATTTCTCTAGCCGCTTACCAGCGGGAAACTCAAGGACAAACCATATCGCAATAGGTAGGCCCAGGGCAATTGGCCAGTAGTAAGTCAAGTGAGCAAACATCGTATGGAGGCTCGTAAAAAACATGGCCAATAGAGTCAAGCTAGCAAAGGGTAATGGTGGGAGTCCAAGAGAGACACCGCGAGTGGTCGAAACGGAGAACGGAGGGGCGGGTAACACGAGCCAGACCCCCGCTCGGGCTGCTGGCCAGCACCATAACCAAGCCAGGATAGCGTGCAGTGCTGCTGCCGATTCATCACGCCACAAGTACCATAAGAGTCCCAAGAGGATTAAAGCGAGGGGGGTTAAGAGCATCGCAATAAGAGCCGTCGCGATCCCCTGTACGAATCCTTGACGGTCGCCCAAGGGCCCAGTCATGAGCAACCAACTCCCCGAATAATCCGCGCAAAACGCGAGTTGGTAGATCATTACTGGAACAGCCAGTGCGCACAAGAAAACCGCCAACGATGGGAGCAATGTTCGAGTCGGATCGAATACAACACATGGATTGGAAAATTGGCCAGTCCATGTTCCCAGTACGACCAAAGCGATCGGGTATTGCAAGGGCAACAGGCATCGCAATAACAGATTCGTATCGCGACGGAGTTGCACGCGCCCAAGCCAAAATCCAAGCCTCGCACTCGAAGAACCTAGCAGCCAGTCGAAACCACGATTTGTCAGGCGGCCAACTTGCGGCATCTTGATGGTTCGGCTCAGTCGGTTTGGACTAAAATCCATATTCGCATACAGATGATTTAGTCGAGCTGCCGCAAGTGTTAGAACAAAACTGCTAAGGGCAAATAATCCGAAGATTCCAAGCCACTCGTTCGCACGAGGATGATCCGCGAAACGATCGATCAATGAAGCCAGTTGGAAGGTAGGTATCCATGTCGCCCAGCTCGGTGGCTTGGCAGCCCACATCTGCACGGCATGGTTGGTATCCCTAAGCATGAATTGACCACCGTAGCCGACGACCAAGATCAAAAGGATTTGCGTCCAGGCCAAGACATTTTTGACGGCTTCCAGTCGAGGACCCGACGAAATCATGGACAGTAGCAAAATGGTAAGTGCTGCAACGATCAAACTTGCAAAACCTGAGACTAACAGGTAGGCAGGAGCGTACCACCAACCGGCATCCTTGAGGCCTGCTCCGATGAGTATCGGCAGAAGGTTCAAAGCCAGGTACATAAGCGACCAATAAAAACCTAGATTCAGCAATCGGGCCAACGTGTAGGTTCGAGACGATATCGGTCGATGCCGAATGATGTCCAAATCGTCGGGGTTCAAGACGATCTCGTGGAATTCAACAATGATGGTGGTTGCCAGTACCAGAAGCGATAAAGTCAGGTTTGCAAAAGCAAAGAAAAAAACTTCTACCCTCGCCAAGAGGATCAAGCACATTGCAGCGGACATCGTCAAGCATTGGGCAACCACCAGGAACAAGGGGCTCAGAAGATGCGATGGCCTAGTCGCAGTGGCTGCGGCATAGTGTTGCTGTCTCAAGTCCATGATCAGGAACGCTCGCGTCAAGGCTCTTACGCTACGAGCATCTGCACCTAACCAACGGCTGATCAAAACAAAAAACCAATTCATTGCGGCGGATTGACTGTTCGAGACAAAGCTTGCAAAAAATCCCGAGTGCCTTGCTCGATCTGTTCGGTTCGCGTTAATTCACAAAAGACGCTCTCGAGCGTTCCGTCTTCCGATTTTTTAATCAATTGCTGGGTCGGTTCGTTTGCGGTCAAGCGGCCTTGGTGCAATAGCAAAACGCGATCGCACAACTTTTCGACAACGGCCAAGATATGCGAGCACAGCAAGATGGTCTTTCCACGGCTTGCCATCTGCTGCAACATTTTCCGTAGCATGGATACCGAGTTGGCATCGAGCCCTTGCAACGGTTCATCCAATATCAATACAGGCGGGTCGGGCAACAGACCACCACTTAGCAAAACTTTCTGCCTTTGACCTCGAGACAATGTTGAGATCTGTCGAGCCGCTACTTGGCCGAGATCAAAGCCCTGCAATAACCGATCGATTCGTTCGGAAGCCAATTCCAAGTCCATTCCGTGCAGATCGGCCACGAGCGAAAGATACTCTTGCGGCGTCAACGTCGCGTAGATGGCCGAGTTTTCCGGAACATAACCCAAGCATTTTTTGGCGGAGAGTGGATCGGAGGCAATGTCGTGATCGCAAATCAATACCTGACCTGCGGTCGGCTTAAGCAATCCGACAATCATCTTGATGGTGGTGGATTTTCCGGCACCGTTTGGACCAAGATAGGCTGTGATCTCCCCGGGTTGAACCGAAAAGTTGACCCCGTCGACGACCCGTTTGCCACCGTATTCCTTGACCAAGTTTCGAACGGCGATCATTGTATCAGCTTTCCGGGAACGAGCGATTATCCTGACCATCAGGCTTCGTCGGTGGTTTGAACTTCGACTCGTAAAACTTCAAGCTTGAGTAGCCGGTTCCAAGTCCCACGGCAGCCGCTATGGCGAGTCGAGCAAAGTATGAACAATCGGAAAAAAGCGATTGAATCGTCAGGTAAGTGATGATGAAACCGCTCATCAGACCGCCGTAGAAAGCCAAATCGGATAGGGTGTAATCAGGTTCCTTCACGGCAATAACTTTCCTTTTTCAAGCGATCGATTGATGAAGCACTTGGCGAACCGATTCGAGCATCGTGTATTTTACAACCATGTCGAGAGCTAGAAAGCCAAATCCTAATCCCCAACGGTTGATTCGCGAACGACGCGTGCTGATAGTCTTTCCGCAAAGATGCTCAAACGACCAACTGACCAATTCATAAGTTAAAACAACAAAGCCGATTCCACGGCAAATGGACCAAGGATGCCAGCCTAACAAAATCACCCCTAACGAACCGTCGGAATGCAACCATAATTGGCTAACATAAAGGTTCATCAAGTCGACTTCATGAAATCCGTGCCATAGTGTGATTAGCCCAAGCGAACAGTAAGTGTAAAACACCATGGCAAAGGCTAATTGAAGGTGACCAGGAACCCAGTAACTCAACTGATATTCTTTGCTTTCACCCGTCAGCAACCATTCCCGTGTGACTTCCCAGTACTGAACTCCTGGTGGAAAGATTCCAGACCAATGTTCAGGTGCGTGCACTGCCAAAGCGATCATTGTCAGGCTGTGAGAAAACAGCATCCCACCAAGAACTAAAAAAGCATAGTAGAGGGAATCCCTTTGCACAGCAGCAAGCAACAGAGGCAAGACCATCACCGGGGTTAACCAACGGCTCAAGTGGTAGCCGGTTAGATGATCCAAAACCACGGGCAAAGCCCCAATCATCAAAGCCAACAACAACCACTTCCAGCTAGCATCGAGCCAATTACTTAATTTGCTAACACTGTGAAATAACTGCCGACGCATACGAGCAGGTAGTATCTCAATGCCCAACCATGGGAACATATCAGCGGCGCGGGAATGGAATCAGGAAAATTCCCGTGGTCCAATACAAGATCAAATTGCCAACTCCAAAGATCGCAATGAAGATAACCCAACCCATGATTCCATTTCCTTCATCACTCATGTTCCACCTCTCATAGTTAAAGGACGTGCAGGCAAACAGATAACAACGGTCCCGTTAATTTAGATAATTTCGTATCGGAATGAAACAGGATTGCAACTCGAAATCATGGAAATCTGTAAATTACTGCTTCCCATTCGCCTAGTTGCCCTCGGATTGTATAGAGGGGGCCCAAACGGTTCATCGACGTCAATAAATCCTTAGACAACCTCGAATCGGACTTTAGCAGGAAACCCGCCATGATCAAATCCATTGCTCGAATCGTCCTTGCTGTCCTAGTGGCAATGGGCTTAACGGTGCTTGAATCAGACGCTCAGGACACGTCTGTCGCGATTGCCAAGCACGATGGCAAGCCGGCTGATATGAAACAGCCCGTGCAAGTCTTTATCCTGCTAGGGCAGTCCAACATGGTCGGCTTGGGCAAAGTCAAGGGTGGAGACATCTCTTTGGAGCATGCGGTTCGAGAGAATAAGAAGTATCCGTATCTGGTCGACGAACAAGGGAATTGGATACAACGCCAGGATGTACGCTTCGTTCGTTATATGTCAGGCAAAGGGCCACTAAACAATGAGTGGCTGAGCGTTCAGGGAAACACACTTGGGCCAGAGCTTGGGATCGGTCATCCGTTAGGGAACGCTATCGAAGCACCGGTGATGCTTCTTAAATGTTGCATAGGCAATCGGGCTCTTGGTTGGGATCTCTTGCCACCGGGAGCAGTGCGACGAGAGTATGTCACCAAAGACAAATCGGGAGTCGAGAAGAGACTCGTGTATGCAGGTTACAAAGACAAGCCTGAGTATTGGGAGATGGATCCAGACAAGGGTCTTCAAACCGAACCTGATCCGTGGCTAGACAAGGCGGGTAAGCCGATCGACTGGTATGCTGGCAAGCAATGGGACACCGATATAGCGGACGCGAAAAAAGTGCTTGCGGATCTGGAGAAACACTACCCAGGTACGACAGGATATGAAATTGCTGGTTTCTTTTTTTGGCAAGGGGAACGCGATGCAGGGAACGCGGGGCATGCCGCCCATTACCAGGAGAACCTCGTTGCATTTATCAAGGCATTGCGAAAGGAATTCAATGCACCGAAGGCCAAGTTCGTTTGCGCGACGTTGGGTGAAGCTGTCCGAGGGGCTAGTGGTCCGACCGGAGCAGTTCTTGACGCCCATCTTTCGGTCGACGGAGACTCGGGCGAGTACCCTGAGTTCAAGGGAAATGTCGCTACGGTTTATACTCATCCAATGGCCCAAGGTGGAAGTGGCAACGGCCATTATGGTGGCAAAGCTGAGGTCTATATGGATGTCGGCCAAGCTATGGGCCAAGCCATGTTGAGATTGCTGAAAGAAACGCATTGAAGATAATCGTCTGCGGTAAAGACCAGAATGGAAAACAATTGATTAAAAAGAATCGTGGCAGGATCGTTCTCATTATCCTAATGATGTTTTTTGGTTGCGATCAAAAACCATCAAAACAGGTAATAACCTATGAAGGTCTTACGCCGGGGGAGTCCTCGTTCGGGCCGACCCCTAAGAAATCATCGCCCCAGGAAAATTCGTCTCGACAGGCTGCACCAAGTTACTCTCAGCAACCCACTTCAGAACCGCCGAGAAGTGTTCCGGTAAAGACCACCCCTTCGAACCGTACTGGTAGTTCGGACATGAAAGACGGTGGGGGTGAAACAATCTGGTTTGGTACAGTCCCTGACCATCTTTCGGTGCCTTGGACCAAACCTCAGGACTTGGTTCTGGATGAAACCTTTCCATCGGAAAGCAATCGGTATTCCGATGGAAACTTTTGCTTTGCAAACGGTTCCATCCAGTACATTCAAGTCGAGCAAGGTGCAGATCCTGAGGCGCTGAGAGCTTTTTTTACCATCGCTGGAAATGATACTGGTGCGATGGAGCGTCTTTATCCCAATGGACGCCCTAAGCTCAAGAGTACGAGTATATGGAACGCCAATGCAAGGATGTCTTCGAGTAACAACGCAAAGCAGATAGCGTTAGGATTCATGAACTATCAAGCCGCCTACAGGAAACTGCCATCGGCTATAGTCTTTGGTCCTGATGGCAAACCATGGCATTCATGGCGAGTTGCCGTACTTCCTTATTTAGGTGATGGTGAGGGTAGTGATTTGTTCAAACGCTATAATTTCAATGCACCATGGGACGATCCATCTAATGAATATGTGCTCACGCACATGCCCTCGATTTTTAAAGACCCTGTGGCACCCAGTAAAGATCCAACCCACACAAAAATCCTTCTGATGACAGGCCCTGGCACGGCATTTCCTAACAAGTAGTTTGTTGTCTGATAAACAGGGGACAGACCCCGTGTTGAAGGGGACAGACCCCGTCTTGAAGGGGACAGACCCCGTCTTGAAGGGGACAGACCCCGTGTTGATGTCGGTACAAATGCCAGCATTTTTGTTGGTGGGTCAAAAGCGAAATCGAGCATGATTTCACTCCAGTTAGGGGCATTTCAGAGGGATTGATACCAATCCAGACCACTTTTTGGCTTGCTCAGCGCAGACCGATTCCCTCAAGCCCTTTGCGGCTCTTCAAAATCTCCATCACATCCGCACCAATGACCCCGGCAACCTCGCTCCAAGCACCCCACCGCTTGATCCTAACTCGTTGCCTACTTCGCAGGACGCTTGAGGATCGATACTCCTTCGATTGAAGCTTCACTTCGATTCCTACAAGCGACCATCAACCATTCGAATTGTAAACGCTTTGTGCCTAGGGGTTCGCTCAAACAGACGACGATGAACCGTCAGATGAGCATGCTTGCCGTTCATCTAAGGTCGGCTCACGCCCTGTCAAATAGCGATACATCCTGCCAAACGCTTTGGCCTGCTTAAGAACCATCTCGGCCCCAAATCGATGTTGCCGAATACAATCAGGGATGTCCTCAGGCAACGTCTTGACCTCCCGCTCAAAGATCTTGTTCGTAATACACCAC
>JAJTFC010000205.1 GCA_021298315.1 Planctomycetaceae bacterium | reverse complement strand
AAGAAACGGATGTGATGAAGAAACTTGGAACAGGAGCAGTACTTCGATTAACCTGATCGCATCAACAGCGAGAAATTCGTTCGCTTACTTGACATGGGCCAGCTAATGGGTGACCCCTTTGATTGGCGAGCTCAATCGGTTTTCAACTCGACGTAACGCTCGCCTCATCGCTCTCGGGCAAAAGTCCTTTCGAAAAACCGCTTCGACTCTTCTAATAGAGAGATTGGCCATCTTGCTTCAACAAGTATCCGTATGTTTCAGAAACACCGTTAACAACCTTAATTCCCGATGAGTAATTCGGATTGTATGAACGTGGCTGCGTGTAATAAACGGGCACTTCCTTGCCATCGGGCTCGGAAGTAGCGTAGAGGCACATTGCAAGCGAAAGGGTTTTGGGACCGAATGGAGCGAGTGCTACCGCAGTTTTGCCGTTGTCAGTGACTTTGTTTATCGCGTCGAAGATAGCAGATACATCCTTATTGTCTACGCGCGAAATATTCAAATTGTTGGCCTGCCGCCTCCGCGCGATATCCAGCACAAATCGCCAGTTGCGCTCGTACCCTCGCCCGGGTGAGGGAAATGGAAAAAGGATTCTAAGCTCGTCCTGCCTAAACTCTGACGACTCAAGTATTTGCGGTAGGCCCAACGGCTCATAACCGATTCCAACGACCAAGGTCGTTGCTGTCGTATCGTCCCTTGGTAAGAAGCCTGGCAAACAGGTCCATGGCTCTGGATCCTCAGCTAGCGGCTTTTCTGGATCGTACTGCTGCGGCACAGTGTATGTTACGAGCAGATCTTTGTTTCGCGGGTTCTTCAACAATAGCTTAATCAAGAGGAAAAAATATCTTTTTGGCAGGCACGATATATCAACTACGACACTTTCGCTGTCGCAGACCCGACGAAACACCTCTTCGATCTCGCCGCTACGACAAAACAGAGGCATTTTCCGCACGTCAACCATTGAACCACCTAGCTGCGAAAACTCGTTCAAACGATGCGTGATTTGCACAGCACATTCACTTGCATATGTAGATTGCGGATTTCGAATGTCCAGCATGACGGTCTGCCTAAGCAGTCCCTTTAGCTTGAGGACGCGCCAGGCTTCCGTCGAGCGAGTCTCCATTGAAAGCGAACCAACTGTGTCCCAAGAACGTTGCCTGAGTCGGTCGAGCATCCAACTAAGATTGCCCCAAGGTCGATACCGCATATCTACCTAGTCCACACCGTTTTTCTTTTCGCGCTTCGCAAGCTGCACCTGCGCATCGCTGATCAAGCGCAAAACCACGTCTATCCGCACGTACTTTGGTTCTTTTGTGTGTGACACCGGAAGCTGAAAATTGGGGCTAAGCACCGGATTTAGATACCACTTGGTACTTTCTCCTCGGGACCTAGACTTCGGCGTGTGTCGGCGGTCATAGAGCGCCCCAAACGCCGAGGCTGAGAAGAGAAACTCCTGTACAGGCAAGTTTTCCGCGAGATCGTTTTTGGTAAGCGTAATTCCATTTGCGCCAGGATAGGACATGTCCTTGTCCCTCAGCATTCCATCTCTTAGATAGCGAGCTAACTGCGCAATGAACCGCTGTCTGCTGTCACCTGTCGGATCTTCTCTTAGCTTCCGAAACCAGTAACTACTCGCCTGCTGAATACCCTCGTCTTGGATGTACGGGTCGCTTATTTTGGGGAGGCCTTTCCCCATTTCAACACCATCCGTTTTCTCCAAAGAACGCAGCCAAGCGGACCAAACAAACTGACAGAGAGTTACGAACACCAGAATATTGCCACCCGAGAGATTCATTAGGTCAGCCTTGCCAGCCCACACCATTCTCTGCTGATTCTCAGCAGCAAGCTGCATTGTTGCTTGAGCAATACGTTCCTTTTTCCACCACTTAGACGCTGCTTGCTCCCACGGCAGGGCGCGTATCGCCGTAAGCTCCAGCGCGGACGCTGATCGCTTCATTCGCTGCCTAATCCAAGCATAACCAAGCGACGCGCTTAGCGGGTCAGCAGTCGAGAGCTCTACTAAGAAGCCAGCCAAGTCGCTAGGTAGCTCCGAGAACTTCATGTGGTGGTCGGTCTTTATTCGACAATAAATCCTCGCCAACTCAGCCGGTTTAATGGCGCCACCAAATACGGCGGTTAGCGAGCCTCGCCTTTTATGGCTCGCTAGAAGACCGGCATCGAAGAGCCTTCGATTGAATACGTCTTCTGCAAAAGTGGGGAAAACAGAAGGACGGTGTTCTCGCCGCCGGAGAATGTCGTCAATATCAATCAGGCGATAGTTTCGAAGCTCTTCTATGACGTTAGTTGTGCCAAACATGCGTGGAGCCGCGTCCCATGCGTGTCTCCGAGTACCAATACGGTATGAAACCCTCGGGTCTCTTGCTCCTATCATTTTATGGATGACTGCGCGGTAGTTTTCCAATAACCCTTCGCTCCCACTCCAATCCTCTAGTCGCGAAAGTTCTTCGTATTGGTCGATTCGAACAAAGAACGAAAAGTCGTTGGGAACTAACTCGAGCTCGGACATTAGCGCCGCGAGGACAGAAATCGGATCTCCGATGCCCGTTTTTGTCGTTCGAACTTCCTCCGGGATATCGTCCGTGTTGAAATTTAGGAAATCACGGTAGGCACCTATTCGCCGATCCATCAGTTGCAGAAGACTTTCGATGTCCGTCGCGCTTGCGAGGTAACCTCGCCAACAATCATGGGAACCAAAAGCTAGCGCAAACCGATCAAGGGCCGCGGGTTCGGCATTAAGTTGGGCACCGATATGTCGCTCATGTTGCTGGAAGCGAGATATTTGGCGAAAACTGCCAATTAAATCCCGCACAATCCAGTAATTCAAAAAATCGGCAAAATAGGATGGAATGCGTTCGAGGTTTTTGGATGTGTCAGACGGGATAGCTCTCTGGCCGAAATCGATTGCGCCGCTCCGAATCAGGTTGATACCGCCGCTAATGAACCTTCTACAGTCCATTGGCACCGGGAAAGGATTCGCGCCATCTTCCGTCTGAAAGTAAGCGATCTGCACCTCAGGCTTCAGCAAATTGAGAAGCGCTGTCTTTCCAGTTCCTTGAATGCCCATTAGGACGACATTTCCGGGCCTGAATAAAGCTTCAGTATCCGCAACCAAAAGCGGACTAAAGATTCGCACGAACCGCTCCGGCTGGATGCCCTCAGTTACGTCGACCTGCAAAAACGGGTTCACTGCCGATCTCATAGCCGCGATGACCTCGGGAAAAGGGCTTTCCACGGCCCGTCTGAATTGTGGTGAATCATTGGTAGACAGTTATCGGGACAATTTGTATGCATCACGACTAGACCTCCCTCCTGCCCAAAGCCGAAGGGGCCGTAGTTCTGAGTCCACCCGCTACCCACCACTTTGGCATGTACATGTTCTGCCAAATCGCGGATGTTCTTTTGGAATAGTGTGTCGGTGGGACTGACTTGTTGCGGTATGAAGCAGTCGCCGTCGATCTCAACTAGTGGGGTGAAGACACGCGAAGAATGGCGCAACTAGGATGGGAATCGATTTGCCAAGCTGGCAGAACAGATCCGCGGCCTCCCTAATTTGGGTGCCGGAACCAGCGAAATCTTCCAACACGACAACTCGAGTCAAGCCATGTTTCGCCATGTACTCTTCCAATCTACCGATGCTCACGTTTCCCTTAATCGCACCGTGCCAGTCCAATCTCCAGTCAACCCCCTCTATGTTGTTCACGTGATAAAAAGTTGCAAGGCGCATACTTTCCGTAACCCCCGTAAACCATGTAGTTCGAATCCCGTTTTGCAACTGAGCGTCCAGGTTCGGGCTGTCTAGCATTAATCCGAGCTCATTGACAAGCCATGGATAAACCGACCGCGGCAAGGTCGCTCTATAGAGGGCTTCAAACTCTTTGGCGCCGAAAAATAGAATTCGCGACGCCAACTGAACCATCTTCTGCTTGTAGTGTTCGTCCTGCTCGCAACTTAGCCAATCTCTTAGACGAGAACCAAATTCCGGGTGCTGCGCTCCTGCGGCCGGCTCAAAAGAGTCAAATAGCTGAGTCGCCAAAAAATCAATAAACTCGCCCTCGCCGACATAGGACGTAGGTCCATTGAGAACGTCACGATCCCATTCGCGCAAAAGTTGTGCGATGTCCGGCGTCATCGCTGCGTCAGCAAGCCGCGAAGAAAGATGGCGATGGATTCAGCCATTGGCGGAGGCACCGCATTCCCAATTTGCCGAAACTGAGACGCTACACTCCCCACGAAAGAGTAGTGGTCGGGGAAGCCTTGGATTCTCGCCGCTTCGCGAACAGACAGCCCGCGGTTTTCAGTCGGGTGAAGAAAATACTTGGGTTGGCCAAAGCGCGTATCAACTGTAGGGGAAAGGCCAGCAAGCGCTAGGCGTCGATATTTGCCATTGAACGTACCAGTGAGGTCAAATTTTGTTCCTACTTTGCGCACATACCCCGCGTCCAACAGGAGGTTTAGCAGGCTGCGGCAATCCGCGCCGTACTCTGCACTCAACGTAGCAGCTATTAGGGGATCACCCTCACCATTTTCACGCGAGCGATACTTTCGGCGTAAGCGCATCATCAGCTCCAGAAGCCTTTTCTGCTCCTCACCAACCGCGCCAAATACCTCAGGAATCTGCCAAGTATGGACTGAGTTTGGGCCGCCGCGCACATTACTCAGTTTCTGACCTTGGGAGATTCTTCTAGCGATCAGGTCATCGCGACTCCCGGGGACCAAGACGACTGGAGAATGATTGGAAGCGCCATCTCTGATCGAAAGAGCTTCAGGGAGACTCATCAAAAAGTTAGACTGGAATTCGAAGGCACCTTCAAATTTTGTAGACCACGCGATCAGAAGCGCCCGCTTCCTTGCCTGAGGTAGCCCGAATTTTTCTGCTCCAAGCAACAGATTTGCGGTCTTGTATCCAGCGGTACGAAGTCGGCTCTCAAGTTCACTCCAGTGCTTTATATGGTTACCCGAGAGTGCGCCAGCAACATTCTCAACCACAACCGCTCGCGGCTTCGCTAGGCTGGCGATTTTCGCAACTAGTGGCAGCAAAAAATTTCGCGGATCGTCCTCATCTCTCTTGCCTATG
>JAJTFC010000107.1 GCA_021298315.1 Planctomycetaceae bacterium | reverse complement strand
AGTCTGAGGGTTCTAGGAAAGACACCAAGCTAAAGCTTGTCGGGAAACGGCTGGGGACAGCCGTTGAACAATAGACAGTCGTTGCACAATATTGTTCGACGATTGTCCTCAATCTGAAAAAAGCCGACGGTTATCCAACCGCCGGCTTTTGAGGGATTGTGTTGTTTCCGAGGAAACAACGAGTATTCAACCTAAAGGATCTTAGTATCGGTAGTGATCGGCCTTGTAAGGTCCGTTCTGTTCGACCCCGAGGTACTCGCGTTGCGATTCGGTCAGATTGGTGAGTTTCACACCGAGCTTCTCAAGGTGCAATCGTGCGACTTCTTCGTCAAGGTGCTTAGGCAACGTGTAGACTCGCTTTTCGTACTTGCCGCTATTGCGCTCGACCCACAACTCCAATTGAGCCAGAACCTGGTTGGTAAAGCTGGTGCTCATGACAAAGCTTGGGTGACCAGTAGCACATCCCAGATTCATCAGTCGGCCTTCGGCCAAGACCAGAATACTTCGCTTGGTGTCGTGGAAGTACCATTGGTCAAACTGAGCCTTGATGTTGCGTCGCTCAGCCTTGCCAGCCTTTTGAAGTTTTTCCAATCCAGCCATATCGATTTCATTGTCGAAGTGACCGATGTTGCAGACGATCGCCTTGTCCTTCATCTTGGCCATGTGCTCGGCGGTGATGATGTCCTTGTTACCCGTGGCAGTCACGAAGATATCTGCGGTCGCTAGGTAATCTTCGACCGTCTTGACTTCGTAGCCTTCCATCGTCGCTTGCAACGCACAGATCGGGTCGATCTCGGTAACCACTACGCGGCAACCTTGGCCTCGCAATGCTTGGCAACAGCCCTTACCCACGTCACCGTAACCGCAAACGACAGCAACTTTACCTGCAAGCATCACGTCGGATGCTCGGTTCAATCCGTCGATCAGCGAGTGGCGGCAACCATAGAGGTTGTCGAACTTGCTCTTGGTCACCGAGTCGTTGACATTGATGGCTGGGAAGAGAAGTTCACCCTTGGCGGTCATCTCATAGAGTCGCTTGACTCCCGTGGTGGTTTCTTCCGATACACCTTGAATCGCCTTGCCCATGGCTGTGTATCGACCTTTGGCAACGACCAGTTCTTTGCGAAGTAGATCGAGGATTACACCGAATTCTTCGGGTTGGGTTTCTGGGTCGAAGTCAGGGACCACGCCAGTGGCTTCGTATTGGGTTCCCAAATGGATCAGCATGGTTGCGTCGCCACCGTCATCGACGATCAGGTCTGGGCCGGTTCCGTCTGGCCATACCAATGCTTCCTTGGTGCACCACCAATATTCTGGAAGTGTCTCGCCCTTCCATGCGAAGACAGGAGTTCCGACTGGTTTTTCGAGCGATCCGCCTCGCCCGACAACGACAGCCGCTGCGGCTGTGTCTTGGGTCGAGAAAATGTTGCAACTGACCCAACGAACATCGGCACCCAAGTCGACCAGGGTCTCGATCAGTACAGCGGTTTGAACCGTCATGTGCAACGAACCCATGATCTTGGCACCCGCCAGCGGCTTGGTCTTGCCATAGCGAGCTCTCAAGGCCATCAAGCCGGGCATTTCGTCCTCGGCCAATTGGATTTCCTTGCGGCCCAAGGACGCGATTTCTTCGGCCTCTTTCCTCTTGCCAGTGGCCAGAAGATCGAACGCTCGGACTTTGAAAGGAACCCTCGATGGGTCCGTGGATACCAGCGTTTTGCTGTCAGCAAGCTTACTCATAGCGACGTTTTCCTATGTCTAAAACAGTGAAACAAACTCGAATATACAAACATTCAAAACCAATTAACCAACCACCGAGCGGGTTCGCACGGCGGTGGCAACAAAAACCGGCGTGCCTTTGACATCCGGCTCCGACGGGATCGTCACGAAGTTTTCGAGGATCCAACCGGCGGAAGTTAACCACTCGGATATTTGGGATTTCGAGAAGCCTAGCCAGATGTGTCCAAGTTCCTCTCGGTACTCAGTCCGATCATGGGCAAGCATATCCAAAACGATCAATCGTCCATCGATGCGAGAGGCTCGGGCTGCTTCCCGAAACACTCGCTGCGGTTCGGCCAAGTAAGGGAGAACAAGTCCCATCATGGCAAGGTCAAGTGATTCGTCGTCGATTGGCAATGTGGTCAACTCGCCCTTTCGGATCTCGACATTGGCGTCGTCTTTGAGCCTCTTGCGAGCCGATTGAATCATGGCTGCAGAAGCATCGACGGCGATGACTCGCTTTACCCAGGGTGCGAGTGTTTGGCTGATCGTTCCAGTTCCGCAACCCAGATCACCTACGATCCAGGAACGGTCAAGCGCTGCAGCGATCGCCCAAGCATCGAGCCGGCTTCCGAAGAGCTCGGTTCGCAGCCGATCCCAACTGCCTGCGGTGGTCGAGAAAAAAGTCTGCGTTTTGTTGCGACGGCTATCGAGTACCTGTTCGAGCCTCGCGTCATCCTGTTCAGAGGTCGATTCGGGCAAGCAATGGTTCTTAGCAACGCTCCATAGTTTTTTCTGATGCGGCGGCATTTCCGTAGCCGTCATGCGGTACCAGTTGCTCGTCCCCTCACGTCTCCCACTGATCCAGCCGTCATCGGCGAGGACTTTCAAGTGCCTCGAAACGGTGCTTTGAGGTAGTTGCAGCACGTTGCAAAGTTCCGCCACTGAAAGTTCCGACCTTTCCAAAACACGTAGGACGCGACTCCGCGTCGGATCCGACAAACTTTGCATCCAAGCGATCATTGCAGTTGTCGAACTCATCAAAAGCCCAGGAAAAAACAAACCTGTGTGAATATCCGCTTATCCGGATGGAAGAATAACCGAAAGGGCGGTTTTTTCAAGCCAACTTTTTTGAAATCTCAATTGCGATTGCTTTTTATCAGCGAATTGCTACGATTTGCGGCTAGTGTAGGTAGATGGAACCAGAGCGTTCTTGAAAGTCGTTTTAGAAGTTTTAGACAAGCATTGTTGCGATAGAGACAGAATGACAGTCACGAAAGACCGAAAGTTGGAGATTGTGAAGGGATTCCAAAGGAGTGAATCAGACAGCGGATCGCCAGACGTGCAGATCGCGTTGTTGACCGAGCGGATCAATGGAATGACCACTCACATGCGGGGAAGCACTCGAGATTATTCGAGTCGTCGAGGTTTGCTCAAGATGGTCAGTAAGCGTCGATCGTTGCTCGATTACGTTCGCAAGAATGATCCAGCAAGGTATTTGGATCTGATTGCTCGGTTGAACATCCGCAAGTAAGCGTAACCGAATCGACCGGTTGCTCTGAGTCGGGCTGGCGTGAGAGCACCCAGCCTCGTTTGTTTCTTCGAGCACATGGCTCGCAAGCAGGCTTTATTTCTTGCATGATTAACGCTCGTTGGGTTGCAACTCGGCGGGCTTGGATTTGATAGGTTTGAATTTGGTCGCTTGAATGCCTCGGCAAGCTTTTGGGTAATGAAAAGGAACCGAAAAGCAACACAGAGTTTGGTTCGGCCGCATGGGTTCGAGCCTGTAGTTGAGATCGATTGGAAAACGTAGGGTTCGAAAAGTTGGTAAGTGGCCGATTTGCGTGTTTGGAGCCACAAAAGGTAGTTTCGATTTGTATTGCTTAGTTGTTTGTTTAGAAATTCAGATGGCCGGTGGGAGTGAGTGCCCGGTTGTTGAAACGGTTCTGCTTTAGTTGTAAGTCATTTGTTTTTTGACGATTGTCGTTCTTGAAAGCCCCGCGAGCGTAGGGAACCGCGAGAGGCCTGCTGATCATGAAAATCATTTTTGTTGTCGATTAGTTATGAGGGTTTAATATTGTGAAAATTCGTGTAGAGAAGAAGATCGGTGATTCTGTTTTGTCGTTTGAGACCGGTCAGTTGGCCAAACAAGCAGAGTCTTGCGTTTTGGCACAGTACGGGGACACCGTTGTCCTTAATGCCGTTACCACAGGGCCATCGCGTCCAGGGACAGATTTTTTTCCTTTGACCTGCGACTACCGCGAGCGTTTCGCCGCAGCGGGAAAATTCCCGGGAGGTTTTATCAAGCGAGAGGGTCGTCCGACGACCAAAGAAACGCTCACGAGTCGTCTGATCGATCGTCCGATTCGCCCTTTGTTTCCTGAAGGGTTCATCGATGAAGTTCAAGTGCAGTCGCTGGTTCTAAGCAGTGACACTCAGAACGATGCAGATGTCTTGGCGATGAACGGAGCTGCCTGTGCGGTCTTCGTCAGCACCCTGCCGTTCCAAGGCCCTATCGCTTCGGTTCGCATCGGTCGAATCGACGGCAAGCTGATTCCATTTCCAACTGTCAGCCAACTCGACGAGAGCGACTTGGACATGATCGTCTCGGCCAACGAGCGAGAAGTTGTCATGATCGAAGGCTTCGGCCAAGAGATCCTCGAAAACGAGATGCTAGATGCAATCAAGTACGCGCACGGTATCTGCAAGGAAGTGATCGATCTGCAGAAAGAACTCTTCGCCAAGGTAAATCCTGCGAAGGTGCAGTTTGTATCCCCTGATGATTCTTCATTGATCGCAACCTTGAAGGATCGCTACTACGATCGTTTCAAAACAGCCAAGCAGATCGATGGCAAACAAGATCGAAATGAAGCTTGTGCGCAGTTGCGGCAAGCAGCCCATGCTGAAATGATTCCAGACCCAACGGCCGAAGGTGCATTGGACGCCAATGTCTTTTTCCGAGCTTGGCACACGTTGGAAAACCAAATCGTTCGCGATTTGATCTTGGCTGGAACCAGAAGCGATGGGCGGGACTCCAAGAGCCTGCGTCCGATCCATTGCGAAACGGATTTGCTACCTCGCACCCATGGAACCGCGTTGTTCCAACGAGGTGAGACCCAAGCCTTCGTCACCGTGACGCTCGGAACACCGCGCGACGAACAGCGAATCGACGGGTTGATGGATGAGTACAGCAAGAAATTCATGCTCGACTACAACTTCCCACCTTTCTCGGTCGGTGAGTGCAAGCCCAACCGTGGTCCGGGCCGACGCGAGATTGGGCACGGGATGCTCGCCGAGCGTTCGCTCGAGGCAGTCTTGCCCGATCCAGATGATTTCCCTTACACCATGCGGGTTATCAGCGATATTTTGGAGAGCAATGGGTCCTCTTCGATGGCTTCGGTTTGCGGCGGGTGCCTCGGCCTCATGGCCGCAGGGGTTCCAATCACCAACCCGGTTGCAGGCATCAGCATCGGATTGGTTCGGCATAAAGACGATTACGTCCTGCTGACGGATATCATCGGTGACGAAGACCATCATGGCGATATGGACTTCAAAATCGCGGGTACCCAAAACGGGATCACCGGTATTCAGTTGGACTTGAAGATCGATGGGGTCAGCGAGGAGATCATTCGAGCTACTCTCAAGCAAGCTCGCGATGCCCGCATCGAGATCCTGCGAAAGATGCTCACTTGTATCCCGCGTCCACGCACGGAGATCAGCCGCTACGCACCCCGATTGCTCAGAACTAAAATCGATCCCGACAAGATTGGTTTGTTGATCGGGCCTGGAGGCAAGAACATCCGCGCGATCCAAGAGGATACTGGAGCAACGATCGACGTTGACGATGAAGGAAACGTCACCGTGGCTAGCTCGAACGCCGAATCGGCCAAGGCTGCGTTGAGCCGGGTGGAAGCATGCACCGCAACTGTTCAAATCGGCAAGATCTACGATGGTGTCGTCACGAGCGTTCGGGACTTTGGAGCGTTCGTCGAGATACTCCCGGGCAAAGATGGATTGTGCCACGTTAGCGAGCTCTCTAGCGGCTACGTATCGAGTGTCGATGCAGTATGCCGTGTTGGTGATCCGATGAAGGTTTTGGTGATCGACATCGACGACCACGACCGAGTGAAGTTGTCGCGCCGTCGAGCTCTTGAAGAACTCGGCATCGAAGACGACTTGGCCACAGAGTCCCAAGACGATGAGGGCTTTGGAGACGAAGAAGGTGGCGAAGGCTTCGAGGATCGCGATGACCGACCACCACGTGGTGATCGGCCTTCGGATCGCGGCAATGATCGTCCAGATCGCGGTGGAGATCGTCGCGGTGGTGACCGCGGTGGAGATCGGGGTGGTCGAGACGGATTCCGACGCCGAGGCGGTAGCGGCGGTGGCGGTGGTGGTGGCGGCCGAGGCCGCGGTGGTCGAAGTGGTGGCGGAGGCGGTGGTGGTCGAAGTAGTGGCGGCGGTGACCGCGGCGATCGACGCTAACGTTATCCTCTTCCTAATGAATGCAGAAACAGGGGCCATTCGAGATCCGTTCTCGGATGGCCCTTTTTGTCCGTTAAATGCTAAAAGTGACTTGTAACCATGACCGAGACTAGCCAACCCGAACCCTTGTATAGACTCGCACCGCGACCCGAGGAGCAAGCTGCTTTGCAGGTCGCTTGCGATTTTCTAGGCGACGAACTTGCGAGATCCAAAAAGACCGATGACTTAGCACTTCGGATCGCTGCCGTTTCGACTGGCCGCGGACAAGCCGCTGAGATGCTAGCTCGTCAATTTACAAAGTCACAGGTGCTGCTTTGGTATATCGATCTTTTTCATCAGCAAAAAGCTTGGCAGCATTGCCAGATTGCCTCTAGCGCAACTGGTGCGAGCACAGACGCAACAGGCTCAAGCGTTGCGATCCATGCCCCTGCCAATTTAGACATTCGCTGCATGAGCGATCTGCCCAACGAAACCTTTGACCTTGCGATCGTACCGATACCTCATCAAGGTGAACAAGAGCTTTCTCGCGACTACCTGCAGCAAGGCTATGATCGACTCGAAGTGGGTGGGACGCTTGTCGCCTCGGTTGATAATCCTAAAGACCGGTGGTTGCATGACCAATTGAAAATGTTTGAGAAGAGCGTTCGAGTAAGAGAGCACCAAGAGGCTCGGGTCTACATGGTTGAAAAAACTAGGCCGCTTAAAAAACTGAAGGATTTCAGTTGCGAGTTGGCTTTCCGGGATTGTGACGAACTGATTCATTTGACGACCCGTCCGGGTGTGTTTTCTCACCGGCAACTCGATAACGGTGCAAGGCAGTTGCTCGATGCTGTCGATGTGTTTCCTGACGCAAGGCTCATCGATATCGGTTGCGGTAGCGGTTCGGTTGCCTTGGGTTTAGCCATGCGGGATCCGACCTCGCATGTCCATGCAGTCGACTCGAACTCGCGCGCGATATGGTGCGTTCAAAAAGGAGCCGAGCAGAATAAACTCAAGAACATTTCTACAGAGCTCAATGCTACGGGGGATTACAGCCAGCCAGGCACCTTCGAAAGAGTGCGAGGTATTCGTATCTGGTCGTTACCACATCGCTTCGGGCGTTAAATCATTCGCACCCAAGGAGCCGAGTTGAGTGAAGCTCGACAGGTTGCAGGAAGCTCAATCGGCCAGATGTTGCCAAAGTCGGCTGCTGGCTCGGATTCCCCGATAGAAATCCGCTAGGCAAAACTTCTCATTGGGGCTGTGAGCTCCGTCATCATCCAAGCCCCAACCGATGAGCAATACATCGCAATCGAGGGCATCGACCATTTGGGCAACGATTGGGATCGAGCCCCCTTCTCGGATCAATACCGGTTTTACGCCAAAGCCTTCTTCGACCGCCGCGACGGCACCTTTCATGAATTTCGAATTCGGATCGACCACGACACCGCGACCTCCGTGCAAATCGATCACTTCGACCTGCACGCCCGGCGGTGTGTGCGAGGCGATGAACTGGCGAAGTTGCTTGGCAACCGTTTCTGGGTCTTGGTTGGGTACCAAACGAAAACTGATCTTGGCCCCATTCCAAGACGGGATGACTGTTTTGCCGCCTTCGCCTTGGTAACCCCCGAGCAGTCCGTGAACATCGAACGTGGGTCTGGCCCAGCGGCGTTCGAGCGTGGTGTAACCGCTTTCTCCCGTCAGGGCATCGACACCGAGTTGCTCGGCAAATTTGGCGTCGGAAAACCCAAGGGAAGCCCACATCTGTCGTTCGGAGTCCTCCAGGTCGACCACCGAGTCGTAGAAACCTGGAAGCTGGATTCGTCCGTCGGGAGTTTTGATTTCGGTAAGGATCCTGGCTAGGGCTAGCCCTGGATTGGTGACCGCGCCTCCAAAGGAACCCGAGTGCAAGTCCATCTTAGGGCCATGGACGCGCAGTTCAAAGTAAGCGATTCCGCGAAGTCCATAGGTGATCGCCGGTTGGCCTTTGGCATACTGGGATGAGTCGCTGATGACGATCACGTCACATGCGAGCTTTTTTGCGATCTCCGGGAGCTTGGCTCCGAGCACTTCACTCCCTTGTTCCTCTTGTCCCTCGATCAGGAATTTCACCTGTAGAGGAAGTTTCATTCCACAGGCTTTCCAGGAGAGAATGCTCAGGACATGGGTGAGCATTTGGCCTTTGTCATCGGTGGAACCGCGAGCGTAGATGTTTCCGTCGCGAAGGGATGGTTCAAAGGGAGGTGTTTTCCAAAGATCCAGGGGATCTGCGGGTTGGACATCGTAATGACCATAGACCAGCACGACGGGTTGTCCGGGAACAGGTTCGGTTTCGGCGTAAACCAAAGCAGGTCCATCGCCGGGAATCAACTCGGTTTTCAAGCCTGCGGTTCGGAATTTGTCGGCGACCCAATTGGCTGCGCGATCCATTTCGGACTTTTTGGAGCTGTCGGCAGAAACGCTCGGGATTCGCAAGAGTTCGAAGAGCATTTCCAGATGTGCATCTTGGTTCTTGGCTAAGTAGGCATCGAGTTGTGCAAAATTCGACATGGCGGTTCCTGAGAAAACTTTCCCATTTTTGAAAAAGGCTTGAAATTTTGGTACACTATAGCGAATCATAGGCTGGCGTGGGAGATTTCCGGGAACTACCCACGCGAAAAGTTCTCTACGTAGGATACTCACGAGGAAATTAGACTATGTCCAATGCAAGCGCCTCTGCAGTGGTTGAAGAAGTCACGCAGGAAAAACAACCAGACAAGAAGCCCAAGCGTCAGCCGCGCTACCATGTGGTGCTTTGGGACGACCCTGAGCATACGTACGACTATGTCATCCGGATGATGATCGATCTGTTCCATATGACCGAAACGGCTGGCCGAAAGCTAGCCGAACAGGTCGATAAGACCGGGCGAGCCATCTGCCTAACGACGACGTTGGAACATGCCGAACTCAAGCGGGATCAGATCAAAGCTTACGGTGCCGACCCGATGAGTATGAAGTCCAAGGGGAGTATGTACGCTTCGATCGAACAAGCACCTTAGAGTGTTCCTGGGCTATCGGATTTCTTTCGAGCAATCTGTTCTTCCGGTTGCTGGTCTACCAAGATCCTATAAGACTCTGTGTCTAGATCCTCGTATTGGCCAGAACCAATGCAGTGCAAGCAGGCGAAAAGGCCGGCTGCCCCAAGAAGGATTGCAAGAGGTAAGGCGATAAACAGTACGCTCATAACAAGCTTTGATTTCTGGGCGGAAAGGTTCGAGCACTCCAAGCCATCAAAAGAACGGTGATCCCTGAGATCGGCATGAAGATTGCCGCGATCAGTGGATGAATGTATCCCGTTGCGGCGAGCCCGATCGTAATCATGTTGTACAAAAGCGAAGCGGCGAAACAACGGTGGATCGCTTTGACTGCGTTTTTAGAAGCATCGAAAAGACGCGGTATGGACTCTAAGTGGTTTTCCCCAATGTAGATCGGAGCATTCTTTAATGCGATCTCCGAGGGGCCTCGAACCGCGATCCCAACATCGGCAATTGCCAAAGCGACTGCGTCGTTTATCCCATCACCGACCATTACCGTCGTGTATCCGGCGTTACGAAGCCTGATGATCCATTCTTTCTTTTGCTCTGGACTCAGTCCACCGTAGCAATCCTCTAGCTCAATCCCCTGGGACTCGAGCATTTGAGCGATCTGTTGCACCTGAGGCGATTCATCTCCAGAGAGAATTGCGAGCTTCCAGCCACGCTCTTGAAGGGCTCTTAAAGACTTGCTCAACCCTGGTCTTAGGACGTCCCCGAGCAGAAAAGTTCCTTGTAAGTTGCCATCGACTTTGACCACGACCTTGCGAGCCCCACCCAAGTCACCTGAGGTTTGCACATGGCTGTCGGCTCGACCTATGAAAAAGTCCCTACCCTCGATCCTACCGAAAATCCCTTGTCCAACTTCAAATCGCACATCGTCGGCAAGATCGCCGAAGTCCTTCGGATGGATTCCTAAGGATTCATTTTGAGATCGTATAAAGTCGACCAATGCCTGGGCGATTGGATGCTCAAATCTCGACTCCATCGCAGCGATCGCCGGGAGGATATCTAAGGGCCCATCCCAATCGATGACTCGCAAATCGCCGAAGGTGAGCGTGCCGGTTTTGTCCAAGCAAACCACTCCTGGCTTGGAAAGTCGCTCAAGAGTGTTACCATCCCGTATCCATATTTTTTCCTTGGCTGCCCTGCCTATGGCAACGGTGATTACCAGCGGAGCGGCCAGAGCCAAAGCGCAGGGGCAGGCGATGGTAAGAAGGGCGAGTGTTCGATCGATCGATACGCTGAGCCCTTGCAGGATCCACCATGATAGAAAGGTGATAACCGCCAGAGCTAGAACCACCCACACGAAGACTCTTCCAATTTTGTCCGCCAATCGCATCAAGAATGTTCGATCCGCAGTGGCTTGCTGAACCAATTCCGAGATCTGTCCAAGTCTACCTTGCTCGGCTGTTTGAGTGACGGTGACTTCGATCAATGCCTCTAGGTTCAAAGAACCACCGATGACGTGATCTCCAATACCGAATCTCCCAGGACGGCTTTCTCCAGTGATAAACGCGGTCTGCAACTGCGTTTGCCCCTTGGTCACGACGCCGTCGGCAGGTACTACCGACCCGGCGCGAACCTCGACCCGATCACCGACTTTCAAGCGCTTCGCGGGCACCGTGAGTTTGCCCCCTTCTTCCGACAAACGAACCGCTTCGATATCGTAGAACTTTAGCAACTTGGCGATCGACATGCCCGATCGAAATTGGGCACGGAACTGGATGTAGCGACCGATCCTGAGTAACAGCACCAAAGACGCAAGAGAATCAAAGTAGATGTGCCCCCGATGTGTCGATGCCCCCACGATACTGCCGATGGTTCCGACAAGTAGACCGAGTGCCACAGGCACATCGACATGGGGGATTCGTGTTTGGATCGATTGCCAAGCCGATCGAAAAAAAATCCTTCCGGGAAATACCGCCGAAAGCAGCCCGAGCAATGCCCCCATCCAGCGAAGAAAGCGTTCGTGCTGGGGGGCAATCCCGGTCGCTTCACCTGCGTACAGGCAGACGGCTATCCACATCGCATTAGCCGCTAGGAAAAAAGCTACCGCGATCCAAAACCAGTGCTCCTGGCGGAGCTTCCTGTCTGCTTGTTCCTCGACCTCTTCTCGATGAAGAGGTCCGAGTGCATAGCCGAATTTGGACAAATAACCTGCGACACGATAAGGCTCGGTTCGGTTGGGATCGTAATGCAACTCTAGCGAATGATCGCTTAGTCGTACCTTGGCGGATTTGAGCCCTGGGATCGATGGTGGTAGGCTTTCGATCAGCCACGAACAGGCTGCACAGTGGAGGCCTTCGACCCCCAATCGTACTTGGCAAGTACCATCAGAAAGGGTTTGAACATCGACACCAGACTCCGAGAGATTCTTGAGCAACTCGGAACTACGCGAATGGAGCACCGGTTGGGTTTCATGGCTCGAAAGAGATCTCAGCGAGTAAAAGTTTTCCAGTCCGAGTTCATGGATCAGCGAATAAGCACCCATGCAACCTCGGCAGCAGAAGTACTTTGGGCTCTGTGCTGAGGCATCAGGGGAAGGTGCACTTTTCAGGGCCCAAGTTTCGGAAAAGTGACCCCGGCTTTCAAGTCCGCAATGAGCACATCGGATGCTCGTCGATTCGTTCAAGGTTGGCTTGGAAGAATCCGCCAGCATGTGGCTCATTATTTCACCTTGTTCGCATCGAGCGAATCGGCCTCAGAGCAGCAAGGTAGAGGTGTCGTTTCAATGGATTCAATGATGGAAGAAACATCGCTTGGATCGTCCATAAGAACGCGATGGTTCTCCGGAGCGAGGCTCGAAAGATCGACCCAGGCCCTAGATGTAAGCGTCCAGAAACCAAATCCAATTAGCAAACAAGCAGCAAACCATTGCAATGCGTTGGGCTGGATCTTAGCAAACCAAGATCCGCCCCAAGCGACTACCGAGAGGGCTGGGAGGGTACCTAGCCAAAAAGCTCCCATCATCAGTAGGCTTGAGTAAACGCTGCCGGCAGTTGCTGAGGCCAACGCGAAGAGGTAAAGCCATCCGCAAGGAAGCCAAGTGCTCAGCAAGCCCCAAAGGAACGCATTCGTAACTCTGCTCTGAGTTTGGGTCTTGCGCCTCAGTCTTGCGATCATTTCACTCCAGCGAAGAAACAGCGTTGAGTGTTCGATCATGGCTTGGTTTCTAAAAGCAAGCTTCCAAACTTTCACGAACCCCAAAAGAACGAGCGTGCTACCGAGCACGACCGAAGTTGCCTGACCAATTCCCCATTGACCTGCGAGCCCTTGGCCCGCCGAAGCGATCGATCCTACGAGTAAGCCAAGAGCCAGGTAGGTTGCAAGTCGCCCGAGGTGGTAACTGGCTAGCGGCACCCATTGGTAAAAGTTGTGGGTGTTCGGTTCAGTTAGGCTTAAAGTTGGTCGAGTGGCGATCAACACGAATGGTCCGCACATCCCTACACAGTGGATGGAGCCCAAGAGTGATGCGGTAAAGACAGCCATCAGCGCTTGGATCATCGAAAACTCCAATCGACGATCCGTTCGGCGAAGTATCGCTCGCCCTGAGGCCCTACAACATCCAATGAGACTTGCCATTTGCCTTCGCGATCGATCGGTATTTTGGCATAATAGACACCTGATTCTTCGGTGCTTTCAATAAGCGGTACTTTACGGTGCTCGGCAACGCGGGTGAAATGAAAGGCCATTAACGCCCCTGTTCCCCCTTTGACCGGGCGACCTTTGATATCGGTGATCACGATTTTCAATTCGTTGGGGGATTTTGAGTGTTCGAACAGGATGTTCCAACCAAGGCGATTGGACTTGGTGATCAGATCCTTGTGGACTTGCCAGTCGACTGCTTGAGCACTGTAATCGGGCAATGGACGAAAGGACTGGTCACCGATGGCAACTGCCAGTGCATAGCCAGCGATACTCAGATTGATTGCGATCAATCCGAAGATAAACATGGCCCAAAGAAGAGCCGATTTTTTCTCGGAGATCGCTTCGGGGAAGTTGGAGATTGTCTTAGACAATGGAATTCCCGAACTTGTTTGTGTTTGAGGTTGAATTTTCGCATCCTGCATACTTCGCACCGTCGTGGGCCGTCTGGCGAGTTTGGGTTGATCACGGGCATCCGTATCCCGTCGTGGCAGTCGTCGGTCGATGACACCCCACTAAGCACCTAGTTTAGCAAAACCCGTATAAACGCGCGACGCTGCGGATGATTAAACCTTCGAGATTCGGCGTTTCGCGACAATTTGCCCACAAGAGACAGATGCGGCGCGTTTTGCACCTCGGAGTAAAGTTTTTCTTCAAATTTGTTCGGTTTCGGGGTTCGGATTGTGCCTTTTTCTCTCCCGAACGGACTGCAGAACAGGTATCTTTAAAGCATCGTCCGTAAGGTAAAAAAACCTAGTCACCTCGGTGCTAGGAATTCAAAGATGCCCCTTCAATCTCGCTTGCTGTTTTATGAGTTACATCGAAATGATCAGTGGCCCAATGATGGGCGTGCGTCGTGATCTGAACAAATCGCAATACGTCATCGGTCGGCACCCAGAGTGCGACGTGGTGCTCGAGAGCGGTGCGGTTGTATCGCGGCAACACGCTCGGCTCTTTGCCCGAAATGGAGGCTATGCGTGCGAGGATCTCGGAAGTCGCAATGGAACTTTCGTTAACGGTAAGTTGATCAACGGTCCAACACAGTTGCAAGACGGAGACACAATCCGAATTTGCGATATCGAAATGTCGTTCGGGGATACCCGAGAGCAAAGCGCGATTAAAGCAGAGAAAGGATCTGGTAAAGGTGCTGGTTTAGGGGTTTTGATCGAAGACGACGAGGCTGATGAAAGTCTTGCTCCGAGCGTTACAGCCAAGATGGATGTCAGGGGGAGCGAATACGGAGTGCACGTATCGGCCAGCGCTGAGGCTCGATTGTCATCGCTCCTAGAGATCATGCGCAATCTTGGAAAAACCGTCGGCATCGAAGAGGTTCTTCCCAAGGTGCTCGATTCTTTGTTTCGGATCTTCTTGCAAGCAGACCGAGGGTTTATCGTACTCAAGGACGATGCCGGGAATCTCGTCCGTCGCTGGGTCAAGACCCGTAATGCTGAGCAAGAAGATCAAGTCCGTCTATCGAAGACCGTTCTTCGCGAAGTCATGAAATCCAAGCAGGCGATTATTTCGCTCGATGCGGGTGGTGATTTTAGCATGAGCGAAAGCGTCGCAGACTTCAAAATCAAATCGATGATCGTCGCACCCTTGCTCAATTTCGAGGGTGAGCCACTGGGCGTCATTCAAATCGACTCAACCCAGACCAAAGGTGGGTTTGAGGCAAAGGACTTGGAGATACTCATCGGCGTTGCCAATCAGGCGGGTATTGCGATTGAAAATGCTCAGATGCACGACAACATGATCGCGCAGAAACTCGTCGAGCAAGATCTACAGCTTGCTAGCCAAGTCCAATTGGCATTTTTGCCCAAGACAGCCCCTAAGGTTCCAGGCCTGTCGTTTTATCAGTACTACAATCCCGCTCAACAAATCGGTGGTGATTACTTTGATTATCTCGAACTCGATAACAATCGACTGGTCATCGCGCTTGCTGACGTGGTAGGCCATGGCGTGGCTGCTGCGATGTTTATGGCGAAATTGTCCGCAGAGGCCAGGTTCGCCTTTGCCTCGATCAGCGACCCACGCAAAGCGATGGCCCAATTAAACGACCGAATCACCGCACTTGAGGCCGAACGCTTCATCACCATGTCGGTAATTGTTTTGGACAAAACAACGAACAAAGCAACCATCGTCATAGCAGGACACATGCCCCCGATTCATTTCCACGCCGATGGCTCGATCAGCGAACCAGGCGAGGATATCGCCGGGCCACCCCTAGGAATCATGTCCGATGTCGAATTCGATTCCTGCGAGGTAACGATCGAGCCCGGTGAGTGCCTGACTATGTACACCGACGGGATTTTTGAAGCCCCCAATAAAGCGGGAGAACAGTTCTCGATCAATCGAGTTCGCAAGATTATCGAAGATGCAAAGGGGAGCGTCGTTCCTGCAGGCGAAGAACTCATCAAATCGGTAAAAGAGCATATCGTCGGTTGCGAACAAGAGGACGATATGTGCATCGTAATCGTCGGTAGGGATCGCGAGACAATTCAGCAGCATTCGAGGTTGGCCGTCCCACACTCGACGGATCTTTTGTAAACTATACTTGCGTGGGGCTGCCCTTTCCCACCGAAGTTTACCGCTGACCTTTGGCCCGTCCCTGGATCCTACCTGTTATGAAAATCTCCCCTTGCAAGCTTGGGCTATTGGCCTTAGCCATCACCACAGAGCTTATTTCTCCCCGACTCAACTCCGTATGCGTCGCTTCAGGAGTGGTTGCCCAAGACGCTGCAGGAGCAACGTCAGCCAAAGCGATCGTCCAACCCGGAGATCGGATCGCTCTGATCGGTGGCGGGTGGGTCGAACGAATGCACAATCACCCATGGCTCGAAACGATGCTCACTCTCGAAGCCCCTGGAGTGACATTCCGAAACATGGGATGGAGTGGCGATACGGTCTTCGGAGATGCTAGGGCTGTGTTCGGTTCAAGAACCGATGGCTACCAACGTCTCATGCGAGATCTCGAATACGCCGCTCCCAATCTTGCAATCCTTTTCTACGGTGAAAACGAAGCCCACGGAGGACAGGCCGAAAGGGAAGAGTTTCTCAAAGGTTACCATAAACTCGTCGAGGATCTAAAGCGAAAGGGGTGCCGAATCGCGATGGTCATCCCCCGACAACGTGAAGATGCCGGCCCTCAGTTCCCAAACCCCAGATACTACAACAGCAACCTCGCCCAAGTCGCCGAGGGTATCCGCAAGATCGCAGCCGATCATCAAGCCACTCTGATTGATCTACAGAAACTCGCTCCCGAAAAACGTTTCACGGAAGAAGGGATCGTATGGAATGATCAAGGCTATCAAGAAAGTGCAAGGGAGATAGTCAAGCAACTCGGTTACAAAAACCTTGCTATCGATAAGTTTTTGGATCAATCCAGCGCGATCAACGAACTACAATCAACCATCAAATCCAAAAACGAATGGTTCTTTCATCGATACCGCCCGCAAAACGAGACCTATTTGTTTTTGTTTCGAAAGCACGAACAGGGAAACAATGCGGTCGAAGTCGAGCAGATGGAAAAGTTTGTCCGCGACGGAGAAAACAAAATTTCCCAGTGGCTCACTAACAAGCAATGGGCTCCCAAACCCTAGGTTCCCTTGATGCACTGCCCATTACCAAACTCTCCTATTCAACTCCTTGGCCTACCAAATGAAAATTCATCGAACCCCTTTCCTTACGCTCCCGTTTATCGGTGCAATTTGTGCCTTCGAGCCCTTCGGGCTTGCACAAGAACCTTTGTGTACGGACAAGCCGTTGGCGATCCGATGGGAGATCGAGCCACTGACGCTTGATGCAAACGAAGGGTGTGCGATCGCCGACGTTAACGGAGACTCCAAGCTCGATATCATCGCAGGCCGTCACTGGTATCCGAGCCCTTCGTTCGTTTCGCAACCTCTGAGAAATATCGATGACTGGAATGGGTACATCCAAAGCAACGGTGATTTCCCCTTCGATGTTAACCGCGACGGTAAAATCGACGTGATCGCAGGTTCCTTTGTCCCCACCGAAATCGCTTGGTACGAGAACCCCGGCGAAGAAGGGCTTCGGCTCGGACATACTTGGAAACGAAATCTGTGGGTCGATACCAAAGCCTCCGAAAACGAAGCCCAATTGATGCATGACATCGATAGGGATGGTATCCCCGATTGGGTCGTCAATAGTTGGAATGCCAAAAATCCACTGACCATTTGGCGCTTGGTCGACAATGGAAACCGAGATGGCAAGCAAGCCAGCTATTCGCTCGAGCAGAAAGTGATCGGCAAATCGGGAAACCAGCACGGAATGGGAGTCGGTGACATCAACGGTGATGGACGCGATGATGTCTTGGTCGGACACGGTTGGTACGAACAACCCGAAAAACCTTGGGAGAGCGAGTGGAAATTCCACGCCAATTGGAACATCCAAGGGAGCATCCCGATGATCGTCGTTGATCTGGACAAAGATGGAAAGAACGATGTCATCGTCGGGCAAGGTCACGACTACGGTCTGTATTGGTGGCGACAAACCGGTAAGACCGCTGAGGGTGCTATCGAGTTCGATCGAAAACTTATCGATAACAGCTTTTCGCAACCTCACGCAATCGCGATGGCCGATCTCGATGGAGACGGCAAGGCAGAGATCATCACAGGCAAACGCTACTTTGCCCACAATGGTGGAGACCCGGGTGGAAAAGATATGCCGGAACTGCAAGCCTACTCCTACGTGGATGGTAAGTTCACTCGCTCGACGATCGAACGAGGGCATGTCGGTGTCGGCTTGCAAATCGCTACCGGTGATCTCAATGGCGATGGTCGAATCGATATCGCGGTGGCCGGTAAGAGCGGCACGTATGCAATCTTGAACCTAGCGAAATAAAGTGTCGGTCAAAGAGAGAGTCAGCAACTTTGGCTATCAAGGCGTCCGGTGATCCTTTGGGATCACCCAGACGTTGACGTCCCCAAAGCACATCGTATGGGGATCTATGTGCCATTGGCGGTCATCTTCGGAGTAGCTCAGATTTCTAGACCATCCTTCGTTGAGAACCTCGATTTGCCGCGAATCGGTCCCCTTTAGTTGCAGTCCAGTGAGCCGCAACTTGACATCGCTGAAGGTTTTGCTGTTGTTGCAGACGATCAAGTAATATCGATCGGAGTCTTCGAGGCCTAGCGTGGTAATGTCTGTGATCGAGTCAGTTAAAAACTCGCGTGTGATCTGTTGGTGGTTGTGGATGACCTCAAACGGAGGTTTCTGGTAACTGGCTTCCAAAGCGGGTATGAGTTCCCGCAGTTCGCGGTACATGCGACCAACATTCTTTGCAATCTCCGGATTGTTTGGACGGCCGAATTGACGTATCCAATGAAACACCCCCCAGGAACCTACCGTCAAGGAGGAATATGCCATGTATCGCGATTCATCGTAGAGTGGATTCCTCCAGACACCAACCATCCCTCCTTCGGTATGTTCAGAGCCAACTCCCTGCATGCAAGGAGAAGGGTTCCTCAGATGAGGGTGTTCGTGCATCGCTTGGGCACCATGATGCATCGACCAAGCCATTATCAAAGGTCCCCAATCCCCGCGATGCCCAAAATAAGCTTGGTCTTTGTCCAGCGGATATCGGTCGACTTGGAATGAATCAACGATGGGTAAATACTCGGTCCAACTCGAAAGTGGGACTAAATTGAAAACGACCGAGACCATGCGATTGGGGTTCTTGTCCCATCGGCGGATCCACTCCTTGGTTTTGTTCAGCCCATCGGCGAACTCTTGCAGTTGCTTACGGGTCGTAACTCCCAAGCCGAATCCAGCTCGATACTCAGGTTCATCGTACAACTGATATCCGAAGAGAGCCGGATGATCCACGATCGCTTCGATCCAACGTCTTTGTCGATCGATCTCGACTTGATCCCCTCGGATGTGGGCGGAGTGCCAGCTGCCGATTTGAATTAAGACACGAATTCCACGTGATTGAGCATGGTCAAGATACTTTCGCATGGCGATCGCATTGTCGGTGGCCATTTGCTCGGTGTCGACGTCCCCCGGAGCATTGATAAATAAAACCATGTTTGCTCCCTGCTCGGCCAATTCGTCGAGATCGTTCTGATCACTCGCGTAACTAAACCATGCCAACGGAAAAAACGGTTTTCCGGTGAGGGGATCTATCCAAGGTCTCCTTGGGAAATCCGAGATAGGGCTTGATGCGTTCTCGGCAGGCTTCGCGATTTGCGTAAAACCGGCATCGGTTTCCGAAGCCGCGATGCGGATCCCCACGTCAGGTACATCTGAGATTGACGAGTAAACCGAGTTGCGAACTGGGAGATGGATACCGGCATCCTCGCTATCGTAAGCCCCGCCGCGTAGTGTCCGCAGGAAAGGAGCCTTGAGATCCTCGGTCCACTCATAGACGTTTCCGGCTTGATCGAGCGTTCCGTATGGACTAACTGCTTTAGCGAAAGTTCCGATTTTTAGAAAGTAGCATTCGGGATCGAGGAATTCATCGAGAAAGAAATTTGCGGCATTGCTCGATTGAGGGTCTCGATTGAGTTTTTCATCGCTTCTTGTAGGATACTTCCAATATCCAGCACCACCTGGCTTGGCCGGGTCGAAATAAGCTGCCTTGTACCACTCGTCCTCGGTGGGAACAAAGTATCTGGCTCCTGGGTTACGGCGAATACGACGGCCATCCGTGCCCCAATAGCCATGAAGTGTGTAAGCCCCTGTCTCTGTGTCTCCATCTCCTTGGCCATTGTGCAACCAGTTGCAGAAACGACAGGCATCAAGGAAACTAACGTGGTTTACCGGACGATCGGCATATTGCTCGGAAACACGGTATTGGAAACTTCCCGGTTGGCCCGATCGCTTGATTTCGCATCGAGGGCCTTCACCCGAGAGCTCTTTATCCATGTCGTTGCTCCACAACCCCCCGTCGTTCTCAGACTTACCTTTGTGATTCAGGAATGCGACCCATTGGGCTGTGGTTATCTCGTATTTGCTGATGCGATATCGGTAGCCGACCGATCCGTAGCCGTTGGTATCGGCTCGGTTCCCCTCATCACCGACCAAGAGAAGTTCCAGGCTCTTGTGCCCATCAGGCATCGCAAACACATCCTGTCCGAGCGAACTGCCGATCGGTACATAGCAAGCGAGAAAAGCACAAGCCAATAAGCTTTGAAATCTTCGATCCAATAATTTCACGACGAACTCCTCCGGAAATTTTTGTCTTATCGCATGCGCAGGAACAATCGCATTGCATTCTCGGTTGTGACCCGAGCCATCTCGGATTCTGTTTTACTGTGCAATTCAGCTAGCACACGTCCGGTGTAGGAGACGTAGGCTGGTTCGTTGGGCCTCGACCCACGCTTGGGTTCGGGGCTCAGATAAGGTGCATCGGTTTCTACCATCAAACGATCGATCGGCAATCGAGCGGCGATCTGACGGAGCCCATCGTTTTTCTTGTAAGTCAGCATGCCGGAGAAACTGATATAGAGCCCCATGTCGATGCACTCCATTGCCATTTCATAGCTGCTGCAAAATGAGTGCATTACACCTAATAGCGGGCCATTGCGATATTCCTGACGTAGAGAGTCAAGCATCTCGCGATCACAATCGCGAGAGTGAACGATCACGGGCAATCCGGTTTGGCGACTCAACGCCCAATGCCGACCGAAGTTCGATCGCTGGATGTCAAACGGACAATCATCCCAGTACTTGTCCAGTCCGGTTTCCCCCAACGCACAGACGCAAGCGTCATTCGATTTGGCAACTATTTTTTCCCAGTCTCCGGGCTTCTCATTCTGTGCGTAATTCGGATGGATTCCGACGCTGCTCCAAAGTTTAGGCTTGTCCGGAGCGATCTGCTCGCATTGACGATGGATCGCATCGATGCCATCGAGAGAGTCTGCATCAACTGCGACGCATAGAATACGGTGCACGTCATGCGCGATCGAATTAGCTAGAACATTCGGAAGCTTGTCAATGAGATCCGAGTCTGCAAGGTGAGCGTGGGTGTCTGTCCAGCCAAAGGAGTTCATCAGGTTCTCTTAGGTTCTCTACGAGTCCAATCCAACGTTTGATCAATAGGGGTGCCAAGCTGCAAAAAGTCGAGCAGTTGGTTTGCAAGTCTAGGAGCCATTAAGCTTCCTTTCGAGCCCAAACCATTCAAGCAACATAACTTTGGATATTTTGGGTGGGAGCCAACCAGCGGATGTCGATCGTAACTGGCTGGCCGAATCGCAGCCCGTTGACTGACCAACTCGATCGGAGGTGCTGGCGCGTTGAAGAAACTATTCCATCGTCGAAGAAGCTCCGCGCGGGCCTCGATACCGCTTGAGGATTCGATCAGGCAAGCTTGTGCGTCCCTCGCGTAGGTTGCTCCCACGAGGAATTCGCAGTTGCTTAAGGGAACCAACCAGCCATCGCCATGCACGACTTGTTCGACTTGCGATGCATTTGCCGCAACCCGCAAGATGTCACCTCGGGCCGGGTGCAACGGCAGTGTATCGAACCAAGGGTTCGAGCGCGCTTCGATACCTTGGGCCAAACAGACATAGCGCGATTGAACTTTCAGCGAAGGGAATTCAAAAGCATCCGCATTTGGGATCATGTCCCTTTGCGGATCGATCAGGCAATCAAACAGCAATCCCTCGGCATCCAGCATCCGTCGAGTGGAATCGATATAAGGTTGGGTGCTGAGCCGAGCTGCAGGCGACATCAGAAAACCACCGTGGGGGGCACGGAAATTTGTAAGCTCATCGGCGGTAAGGACTCGGACATGCAGGTCATCGTTGGGAGTTAGGTACTCGGGTCGAGCCCAGCGTTCCTCGAACAATTTGCGCTCCTGTTCGCTCGAAAAGATTCTTAAGGCAGGCGAGACAGACCAAAAAGTACTGCATTGTTGGTTCTGAACAAAACGATATAGCGCGTCGGCTTCACGGTAAAACTCCTCGAATCTCCAAGACAACGCAAGTCGGCTACCGGTGATAGGGGTGACTAAGCCGGCGGCGACTCTTGAAGAACTTTCGGATTTTATTTGATCGACCAGAGCCACCTTCAGCCCTCGGCGAACCGCTTGCCAGACCATCGCTGAGCCGGCCAGTCCTCCACCGACGACCAGAAGATCGAGGCTTATCAAATTCGAATTCGGCTCAGATTTCATTCTTTTAAGGGTTTTCCTTGGATCCGTTTGCCTTAGACAAACCGAAACATCTACAATATTTGAGTCTACTTCGCGAACAAGTTTATCGACCAAGGATGATTTTTAAGTGGATCCTTTTCGCATCATCTGTCCAGCATGTTCCACGAAATTGGTGGTGCGTCAACCAGAATTGGTTGGACGGACTGTGCCTTGCCCTAAATGCAAAAACGCGATCCATGTCGTTAGGCCTGGAGAGGTCGCATGGAATCCAGGCACCGTGGGAACAACAGATGCACCTTCGGGTGCTGATTCGAAAAAGAAATCCTCGGCTCCGCAGCCCCCCCGTCGTCCGGCTTCGACCGTCAATTCAGAGGCGATCACCAAAGCGGATCCCGGCGATTGGAATCTAGAAGACTTGGAGGCAGCCTTGGCATCCCAGGCCTCCCCCTCAAGCGATGCGGGCGAGGAAGGTTTCTTTCGCGAACGAGAC
>JAJTFC010000106.1 GCA_021298315.1 Planctomycetaceae bacterium | reverse complement strand
GAGGGCCATGCTACGTACTAAACATACTACTCGAGCACGGCCTCAGAGGGCCATGCTACGTACTAAACATACGCTTCGAGCACGGCCTCAGAGGGCCATCCTACGTACTAAACATACCCTTCGAGCACGGCCTCAGAGAGCCATGCTACGTGCTAAACATACCCTTCGAGCACGGCCTCAGAGAGCCATGCTACGTACTAAACATACCCTTCGAGCACGGCCTCGGAGGGCCATGCTACGTACTAAACATACTACTCGAGCACGGCCTCAGAGGGCCATGCTACGTGCTAAACATACCCTTCGAGCACGGCCTCAGAGAGCCATGCTACGTACTAAACATACTACTCGAGCACGGCCTCGGAGGGCCATGCTACGTACTAAACATACTACTCGAGCACGGCCTCGGAGAGCCATGCTACGTACTAAACATACGCTTCGAGCACGGCCTCAGAGAGCCGTGTTACGGGCTAAACGTAACCACTCGAGCACGGCCTCAGAAAGCCGTGTTACGGGCACGCGAGCGGTTATAAAGAAGTTTGATCTTCGATCAATCCACCCAAGCCTACGGTTTGTTATTCCTCGATTCGTTCCTTGATCCAAGCGACGATCAATGCGCGATGGTCGTTGCTTAGCACCCATGGGTCAACTCGGATGCCCAGGCTCTGTGCGACGCAAACGGCGATGTCTACCGAACGGACACCTTCGTACTGAGAAAGACGCTTGCCGTCCTCGTAGATCGTGCTGGCGTGGTCTGAAAAATCGCTTTCAAAGACATCCCTCAACTTGGCGATCCAGTCCTCGGGAACCCGTTGCGAACGGCAGTAATCGCACGACCAGATATCGTCTCCATCGCAAAGGGCAAGAAGGGAAAGAGCCAGAGGTTTGCTGATTTTTGAAAATCCATTCGACATTGCAGCAAGTGCCTCACGAGTTCCGTTTGCGGTGAATTTGGTGTATATTCGCAGGTTTAAAATCTGCGGTTGTCTATCATTACCTCTCCTGTGAAAAAAACCAAGCGATGACGCACCACGAATACATTTCCCGCATCGAAAACCTAATGGATCCTAACGCCAATATTCTTCTGAATATGGAGTTTGATCAAGCCCAGCAGCGGGTGCTCAGCGGCGATGCCAAGCAAGTCGCTCAGATCGATGGACAGTTTGCGATCTGCGTTGCGCAGGGGAAAACGGTGCGGATGGCACGATCGATCGGGCGTCCGATGCGGTACTTTTTGGCTAAGAAAGCTGACGGGCCTTGTTTGATTGTCGCAGAGCAAATGCATCAGATCAAACAGAAGCTCAGCGAACTTGGGCTCGACGATCAATTTCATCCGTCGTACACCCGCATGGTGCCGGCCCACTATATCCTAGAGCTTGAACTCATCGGATGCCCGGATCCAAATCCGGTGTACACCCGATACTTCACACCCCAGCGCAATCGATGGTCCAATGACCTCGATAGTATCGGTGCAAAGTACATCGGGCAGCTTGCCGCCGAATGCGATCTGTGGCTTGATCGAATCGGGCCTGATGCTCCGATTGGTGTGATGTTTTCTGGTGGGATCGACAGCGGGGCAGTTTTGTTGGTCCTCCACAACTTGATACTGCGAAGGGGACAAGCCCCACAGCGGCTTAAGGCCTTCACGCTTTCAGTCGACGGATCTGCTGATGATGCCCAGCAGGCACATGGATTCTTGAAGGAGTGCGGACTGCAGATGCTGCTTGAGGTTTTAGAGGTTTCATCCGACAAACTCGATTGGCGGCGTGCGGTGAGGATCACTGAGGATTACAAGCCATTGGATATCCAAGCCGCAACGATGGGGCTAGCGTTATGCGAGGCGATTCGGGATCGTTACTCCGATTGGAAATATCTGGTCGATGGGGACGGAGGTGATGAGAATCTCAAGGATTACCCGATCGAGGAGAATCCAGAGCTGACGATTCGGAGTGTGTTCAACAATTTGATGCTCTACCAGGAAGGCTGGGGAGTGCATGCGATCAAGCATTCATTGGTTTACACAGGTGGGCAAAGCCGGGGTCATGTGAGGACTTGGGCGCCTGCCAAGCAGTTTGGATTCGTAGGTTTTAGTCCATTTGCATTGCCCAGTGTCATTGAGATCGCAGAAGGGATTCCATTCATCGATTTGACCGATTGGGATCACGATCGGTTGTATCAGCTCAAGGGCCAAATCGTCGCAAGTGGAGTCAAGCAGGTCACGGGAAAGGAATTGCCGGTGTTCCCTAAACGTCGGTTTCAGCACGGAGCGACAAGCACCGATGTTTTTGAATCGATCTTTCCGAAGCACGAAGCCGCTTATCGTCGCGAGTTGTTGAGCTACTTTTCTTGAGAGCCCTTTCAACGCGAGGTTTTCTGGTTCTTCAGGAATTGGGGTTCCAGATTCCTTGGAAAGCTGATCGCCCTGAATCGATTCAAGCGTTTTCGAGTACGAGTAGCGATGAGAATCAATTCGGTTCTGTTGTTGGATCGATGAAGTTTATTTCAAACCGCAAGCCTTTTGCACTCGATGGAGGACTTCGCGAGCAACCTGTCTGGCCCGCTGTGCACCTTGCTCTAGAGCTCCAGACACGTAAGCGTCATCGCTTGAAAGTTCTGCTCTCCGAGCTCGAAGTGGGTTGAGGAATTCGTCAGCCACATCGGCCAAACGCTTCTTGATGTCCCCGTATCCAAAGCCGCCCTTGAGATAGATCTCTCTTACCTCCTGGCGTTGCTCGGAGTTCGCAAAGAGTGCATAGAGCTGATACAGATGGTCTGTATCGGGATCCTTGGGATCGGCCATCGGGCGTGAATCCGTACTGATCCGCATGATCTTCTTGCGCAACTCTTTGGCGTCCTCGAACAAACCCAATGTGTTGCCGTAACTTTTGCTCATTTTCTGACCATCGGTACCCGGTACCTTGGCTGTATCCTTGACGATTCTCGCCGTGGGCATGACAAAGGTTTCGCCGTATTGAGCGTTGAAGCTGCGAGCCAAATCGCGGCATACTTCGATGTGCTGGTTCTGGTCTTCACCGACTGGTACGCATTGAGAGTCATAAGCCAGAATATCGGCTGCCATGAGAACTGGATAAGTAAACAGACCCGCATCGGCTTTGATCCCACGCGCCTCTTTATCCTTGAAGGCGACGCATCGTTCGAGCAATCCTAGCGGGGCACCGGTCATGAGGATCCAGTACAACTCGGACACCTCTGGTATATGCGACTGAACAAACAGTGTTGCTTTTTCCGGGTTCAAGCCCAAGGCCAGCAAGTCCAACGCAGCATCTTTGACATTGGCTCTGAGCTCGTCGGGATTTCGGATCGTCGTCAGTGCATGCAAGTCGGCGATAAAATAGAATCCATCATGCTCATGCTGTAGCTCGATGTACTGCTTGATCGCCCCGAAATAATTGCCCCAGTGGAAACGTCCGGTGGGTTGTATCCCGCTCAATACTCTCATCGACAACCTGTTTGAAATCTAAATGATAAGGTTCTAATTCATTCAAAAAATCGACGCTTGGGTCATTTTGAGCCCGTTGATTTTACCTGACTAGAGGCTTGGTTCGGTAGCTGTAAGGTTCTTACGCATTCTCGAATGCTGCGGTAACCGAGTTCCCGCACCGCGCTTGGCAACTGCTCGATCAATCGAGTGCTTACCAGCGGATCGTAGTAGTTGGCTGTTCCGATTTGGATCGCACTGGCTCCGGCGACGATGAACTCCATAAGATCATCGATTGTGGCGATCCCACCGACGCCAACGATCGGTACAGGGACACTCGATGCGACTTGATGGACACACCTTAGCGCAATAGGCTTAATCGCTGGACCACTGATCCCCCCAACGGTGTTGGCAAGCATAGGCTTACGCCGACGCCAATCGATGGACATCCCTAAGACCGTGTTGATGCAGGTCACTGCATCGGTTCCTGCTTCATAAGCCGCTTTGGCGATCGTTGCAATGCTCGTGACGTTTGGAGTCAGCTTGGTCAAGATCGGACAATCGATCACTGCACGAACTCCAGAGACCACCTTGTAACATGCTTGTGGATCGGTTCCAAAATCGATCCCGCCTGAGACGTTCGGACAAGAAACGTTTAGTTCTAGAGCAAATAGCCCCAGGTGCGAGAGTCTCTGCGCCAGATAAACGAAGTCTTCATGCGATTTGCCAGCAATACTAACGACAATGTCAGCTCCGGTGGACTGCAAGTAAGGCCAATGATTGTCGATGAAATAATCGATCCCATCGTTGTCCAATCCGATGGCATTCAGTAGGCCTGCAGAGACTTCGACTGTGCGCCAAGGAGCATTACCGGGACGTGAATCGCGAGTGATCGTTTTGGGTAGGATACCGCCTAGAGAGCAAAGATCGACGATCTGGGCCATCTCCTTTGCGTATCCAAAGGTACCCGAAGCGACCATCACTGGGTTCTTGAGTCTCAGGCGTCCGAGTTGGACGCTCAAGTCGATTTGGTTTTCGGTGGAGATAGGGTGTTCCAAAGCAGTTGCCACGGAGGAAGTGTTAGGGGTTTGCTTTGCCAAGCCGTCGTGCGATCGCTTCTGCTGGAAGAGGAATCACAGTCGCATTGGACATCAGATCCGTCGAGAGAATATCACTCGATTCCTCCACCGACTCGGTCGGTTCGTAAGTGACAATGTAGGCACCTACCTGGAGGTAGTTGTGATGATACACCGGTGGCCAGAAGTCCTCGGCGCGATGGGCCAGGGTTCTTGCCAGCAACCGAGTCGCTCGACCAGAAAATCCGCTAAGCACCATATCGAGTCGGCCAAGGGATTCGCGGAAAATGTAGAACACCAAAGCTGCGTCGCGGCTAGCGCTGTTGCCACCAGCAAACGTCCAAGTCCCATCGGCTTGCTCGTAGTACAGCCCAGCTTCCGTGACTTTTTGAGATTTGCTTAACTGAAGTCCTGCCGAACAAGCCGGCGGATGGGGGTCCCGATCCCGATATCGCAAGAAAAATGGGAGCGATCGATCCTCAGCCTTGGCGACGCTGTCTTGGGAAACAAACGGATCGCATCCAAAAGCTTCCCCTAAAACCAATTCGACTGTTGGATTGCTTTTAACGCTTCCCAAGCAAACGATCGCCTTGTCCCCGGCGACCTCTCCAAACTCCTCGTACACATCGCGAGATCGAGCTTGCACCTGCTCGGCGCTCATCGTTCCCGGACTCCAGACCAATGTCTGACGCAGATGCTCGATGTGTGGAATATCCTTGCCTGATGTCCTCTTCATCGCTTTGGCCGTTCCGCCCAAGGTTGATACACCGTTGAGCACTTCACCTGCCAGAACGTTGTCCGAAGCGACGATCCAGGCAGTGTCTGCACTGTCGTCTTCGGGGGGCTTTCGAACGCCGACGCAGATTTCCAAGCGAGATCTTCGGGCCAAGAGTTCCCAAAAATTCTCAGGCGTAACGGCGAACAAGGCCCCAGGTAGTTCGTCGGCCCGCGCATGGCCATGCTCGATCAAATAATCGCAAAGTCGCGAGAGAGCATCGAGTGGAATGTACTTGGCCTCGTTTTTCAACAGGGCCGCGACTTGATGTCGATCCAATCCGGTGTATTCAACTATCGCCTTGATCGTTCCGGGCCTTTTCTTGCGGTCGGGCGTATGCCCCAGCAGTTCGGCAAGACGGAATGCGTACCTCATGGTCGGCTCGCTTGGGTTAGTGGGAGGATTTAAGGCTGTTTTGGAAAACGGCGATAATGCGCGCATTCCTGCCATTAGCATAGCAAAAATATTGTTATCCGCCGACCCATCGCTGATAAATTTTCCTCGCAACTGCCGGATCTTCGGTTCCGTGAACCATCGCGCGGCCATCGGCAAAAACCGTTAGTGTGCAGTTATCTTTGGAAAATCGCACCAAAAACGGAGTTTCAACAACGTCCCCTTCCCCTCGAAGTTTTCGAGCAAGATCTTGCAATTGAACCCGGATTCCAGAGGGTACCTGCACCTGCACTGCGTTCTTACCGCACATGACCTGGGCATCGGTGCTGTGTTTACCCTCTAAGAACGGGAATTGTTTCTGATGGCAACATGGACAGTTCGGGACTCGATGAAGCTGGATTTTGCGGACATCTCCCAGCCAAAGGTCAAAGACAGTAAGCGTGCTGGGACGCTTCGACGGATCCTGATCCTTTCGCTCGACAATCCACTGCAGGGCCAAGAGCGATTGCCAACTTGCGATCACACCGACGGCCGGGCCGATGACCCCAACGGTATCGCAAGAGCCTGCGGCAGTTGCTGGGGGGGCTTCGGGCAACAGGCATCGGAAGCAGGCCGTATGGTCTGGTTCGATGAGCATCGCTTGGCCTGCGGCCCCGACGATCCCTCCGTGCACCCAAGGCAATCCTAATGCGACACAAGCGTCGTTGATCAGATATCGGACTTCGAAGTTGTCAGTACCATCGACGACAATATCGATGCCTTCTAGCATCTTGCGAATGTTCTTGTGCGTCACATCCGCGACGATCGGATCCAGTTTGGTTGTAGGGTCGATTGCCGAAAGGTGACTTGCAGCGGCAATCGCCTTTGTCGAGTGGTACTCGGCGTCGTGCAGCGTGTAGAGGGTTTGTCTGGGCAAGTTATCGAGTTCGACCCAATCGCGATCAATCAGGCGCAAGTAGCCCACACCGCAGCGGGTCAATCGTTCGGCGATGGTCGACCCAAGTGCGCCCAACCCGACGACGGCAACACGAGCGTTAGCAAGCATACGCTGGCCATCGACACCAACCGGTTTGAAGGCGATCTGCCGGCGAAACCGGTCTTGGTGGTCGTTCATCGCATTTGTGTCTCGATAGAGTTTATCCTACTTTCGGCGGCGGAGAGCTTCGGCAACCGCTGCTCCCATCTCGGCTGGCGAGGGTGCTACCACAATTCCAGCTTCTTCGAGGGCTTTGACTTTCTCAGCTGCCGTTCCCTTGCCACCGGTGATGATCGCACCGGCATGTCCCATGCGCTTGCCTGGAGGAGCGGTGCGTCCAGCGATGAATGCCGCAACCGGTTTGGTCACGTGATTCTTGACATACTCGGCAGCCTTCTCCTCGGCATCACCACCGATCTCTCCGATCATGAGGATAACTTCGGTTTGTGGATCTTTTTCGAATCGTTCGAAGAGTTCGATGTAGGAAGTGCCGACGATTGGGTCGCCCCCAAGACCGATGCAACTGGATTGACCGAGCTTCAAGTTGGTCGTTTGCCAAACGGCTTCGTAAGTCAGCGTGCCGCTGCGGGACATGATCCCGACCTTACCGGGTTGGTGGATATATCCTGGCATGATCCCGATCTTGCACTCGCCGGGAGTGATCACACCTGGGCAGTTTGGGCCGATAAGCACCGACTTGCTCCTTTTGACCACATCGTAGACATGGACCATATCGAGTACAGGAACACCTTCGGTGATCGCGCAGATGACTTCTATCCCTGCATCGACAGCTTCGAGGATCGCATCTGCTGTGAATGGGGGTGGGACAAAGATCATTGTTGCATTGGCCCCGGTTTGCTTGACAGCTTCCTCGACTGTGTCGAAAACGGGCAAGCCTTCGACGGTTTCACCGGACTTGCCGGGTGTTACGCCACCGACCATTTTGGTGCCATACTCTTTGCAGCCTTTGGTATGAAAGGCTCCGGATTTGCCCGTGATCCCTTGGCAGATAACCCGGGTGTTTTTGTTAACGAGAATACTCATGTCTTTGTGATTCGCTTATTGGCTATGATAGTGTTGCTGATTGGGTTATTTGCCGACGGAGGCGACGACCTTTTTGGCCGCATCTGTCAGATCGTCTGCCGAGATAATCGCAAGTCCGCTTTCGCGAAGCATCTTCTTGCCCTCTTCGACTTCGGTTCCTTCGAGTCGGACAACCAATGGAACCTTGAAGCCCACTTCCTTCGAGGCATCGATGATGGCTTGTGCGATCGTCGTGCAACGGGCGATACCGCCGAAGATGTTCACGAGGATGGCTTTGACGTTAGGATCCGAGAGAATGATTCGGAAAGCCTCGGTGACTTGTTGGGTATTAGCCCCGCCCCCGACGTCTAGGAAGTTCGCTGGAGCACCACCGTGGTACTTGATGATGTCCATGGTGGCCATCGCAAGCCCCGCACCGTTGACCAGGCAGCCGATGTTGCCTTCGAGCTTCACGAAGCTCAGGCCGCTGTTGGATGCTCGAAGTTCGGCTGGTTCTTCTTCAGCAACATCGCGAAGTTCTTTCACGTCTGGATGGCGGTACATCGCGTTGTCATCGAAAGTGATCTTGGCATCCAAAGCGATCATTTTGTCGTCTTTGGTGATGACTAGAGGATTGATCTCAGCCATCGAGCAATCGAGTTTGACGAAGACTTCGCAAAGCTTGCGGAAGAACAGGTCGGCACTCTTGGCAGCGTTGCCCGAGATGTTGAGTTTCTTGCACAGTTTTCGAACTTGGAAGGGCATTAGACCATGGGCAGGATCGAAGTGTTCGCGAAGGATTTTTTCGGGGGTTTCCTCGGCTACTTTTTCGATCTCGACGCCACCTTCGCTCGACACCATCAGCAGTGGCAATTTCTCGGCGCGATCGAGCACGACCGCAGCATAGAGTTCGCGAGCAATATCGCAACCTTGTTCGAGGAATACTTGGTTGACCGGCGAGCCTGCTGCTCCGGTTTGAACTGTAACGAGTCGATTGCCGATCATATTCTTGGCAGCCGCAGCGGCTTCTTGTCCGCTTCGAACCAATTGAACGCCGCGCTGCGTAGGAACCTCGATGAAGGTGCCTTTACCACGACCACCGGCATGCAGTTGGGCTTTGATCACCGCCAGCGTGCCACCGAGTTTGTCGTAAGCGGCTTGGGCCTCTTCTGGAGACCGAGCCACGAAGCCTTGAAGGATAGGGACTTGGAAAGCGCGAAAGAGTTCTTTCGCTTGATACTCGTGGATTTTCATCGAGTGATACTCAGCAGGTGCTAAAGGAACAGGGGTTTAGTCAACAGAAGCAGAGATTATCGGAGCGGCCTTCGAGTCGGTCAAGGCGTTCTGTGGATCCCAAGAAACAGCTAACATCGATTCTTAGAATCGAGTGAATATCGCGAAAAGTCTTCGACGATTGGAGCAAAGACTGCCTGCGATGGCACAATTGCCTTGTGCCATCGGTTGGAAACCCGAATGATTTAAAACGTAAAAATAGCGTTTTTTACAGCCATATGACCAAGCCGTGTTGGAAACAGCCGTGGAGGCGTTGGACTGTTTGGATTATGATCGATCAATTCTTTATCAAGTATTTATGACGTTACATGTCGCCGAAAAAGTTCATGCGATGCTTCATCACGGCAAAACAATCGAGTTAGAGTCATTGTCTCGACGCTGCATGCTAGAGTCCTTGGGACACGGATTTGGGGGGCTTGCCCTAGGAGCGATGCTTCAGGCGGAGTTAGCCTTGGGTTCGGAGAAGCCGAGTGCTGAGCGAGGTAGTTTAGGTTCATTGCATCATCCGCCCAAAGCAAAGCGTGTCGTGCAGTTGTTCATGGCTGGGGCCGCAAGCCACATCGATTTGTTCGACTACAAACCCGAATTGGTCAAACGCCATGGCCAGAATAGCGACTTTGGTGAGCCCGTAGAAGCCTTCCAAAATGGGCTTGGTCCTTGGCTCAAACCCATTTGGGATTTTAAGCCTTATGGGCAGAGTGGAAAGTTGCTCTCAGAGCCGGTTGCAGAGTTAGGAAAAGTCGTCGACCAGATGGCCTTTGTTCACAATGTCGTAGGCAAAACTGGAGTTCATAGTCAAGCGACACTGCTTCAAGCGACAGGCTTTCAATTGCCTGGGTTCCCCGGCATGGGTTCTTGGGTCAGCTATGGACTAGGGAGCATGAACGACAATCTACCAACATTCGTTGTCTTTCCAGACCATCGAGGCTTGGCAAGCAACGGAACCAAAAATTGGGATTCTGCTTTTTTGCCAGCACAGCACAGCGGAACGGTTATCTACCCAGGTTCAGAGAATCCCATAGCAGATTTGCGTCCGCACAAGTCTGGAAGTTACATCAATCAAGCGAGCGAAACGGCAGGGCAGAACTTGTTGGCATCGCTCAATCGCCAACATGCCCAACATCGGCAAGGCGACCAACGGCTCGAATCGAGGATCCGGAGTTATGAGCTGGCCGCTCGAATGCAATTGGCAGCGCCAGAGGCATTGGATTTTTCCCAAGAACCCGAACACATCCTGAAGCTCTATGGGTTGGATCAAATCCCCGCGTCGTTCGATAAAGAAATCAACCCGATCGAAGAGACCGTCCATTTTTCCCGCAAGTGCCTTGCTGCCCGTAGGATGCTCGAACGGGGTGTCCGATTCGTTCAGATATGGTCAGGTAACGACAATGGATTTCCAAGGCGGAATTGGGATTCGCACGAAGACATTCAACGCGATCACGGACCGCTCGCTACCGGCATGGCACGCGGTGCGGCAGCATTGATTCAGGATCTCAAGCAACGAGGGATGCTCGAGGATACCATCGTCCTATGGACTACCGAATTCGGAAGAATGCCCAGTTCCCAAGGTGGTAAAGGAAGAGATCACAATCCTTATTGCTTCACCAACTGGCTCTGTGGCGGAGGAATTCGAGGCGGGGTTAGCCATGGGCCAAGCGATCCGTTCGGGTATAAACCCCTAGACCGAGAAAACCCGACCCAGGTTTATGACATCCACGCGACGATCCTGCATCTTCTAGGGATCGACCATACCCAATTGACGGTTCGGCACAACGGAATCGACCGTCGGCTCACGGATGTTCATGGCCACGTGATTCGCGAATTGCTAGCGTAGCCTCCAAGTGGCTAATCGATGATTTGGGTATTCTGCATCGCCTTGATCGGTCTTTGGTGGGCTTTTCTGTCTGATCTGACAAAACTGTTTAGAGCTTCTTTACCGACCATAACGGTAACCTAGAGTATCGACAGGGAATCGAGTGTCAATATAAGGAAAATCGATGATCGAGAAGGTCACCGACGATGGCGAAGCTTTGAGCGGGGTGAGATTTTGATTCGGTCGATTTTAGCCAGGAACATTGGATTATCGACGGTTTTGAAGTTGGCTTCGTTTTTGCTTCAGTTTCTCATGCTGCCGCTGTTGGTCAAAGCGCTTGGTAAGGGGGAGTATGGGGTTTGGGTTGCCATGCAATCCTTAGTCGTGTGGGTGATGATTTTGGAGTTTGGTTTGGGGAAGGGAGTTCGCAACAAGGTCATCGAGTCGCTGAGTCAGGACAGGACCGACATTGCGAGGCGATACATCTCCTCGACCTTTTTCGGGCAATTGATTCTCTGGGGCGGCATTTCTGTTTGTTTGGCTGTGGTGTTGATTTTTGGTGAGTTGCCGTTGGCTCGGTGGTTTAAGAGTGCCGCAGGCGACAGGGAGTTGGCCTGGGGGATATTCTTTTCATTCTTGGCCTTGTCGTTCAATCAGATTCTTGGGGTGACGAATGCAATCTTGTATGCCAAGCACTGGAACAGTGCGACATCTTTGGTCGGGTTTATGAGTTCCTTGGGGCTCTTTGTTGGGATTTGGATTTCGACCAGGTTGGGGATTGGCCTGGACTTACCGACCCTTGCGTTTGTCAATCTATTGATGCTTGCAATCGCCTATATGTTTCAAGCTGGCTATCTTTTCAAGAGATTTCCGGAGTTGCGACCTGTATGGGGTGATGCGACATGGGCTTCCTTTCGGGATGTGGTATCGATTGGTATTCCTTTTTTGATGATCGAGGTTACCTACATTGTTATTTTCATGATGGATCGTTGGATTGTTTTGCAGGTTTTTGATTCGGCGGCTGTTGCAGAGTTTGACATCATGCTCAGGTTGTCGGCTTTGGTAACCACTGGGTACTCGATGTGCATCGGGCCGATTTGGGCTTTATCTGGGTCGGCTTGGGCCCGACGTGACTTGGCGATGCTCGACAAGTTATGGCGGATCGTGACGAGTCTGACGATACCCTTTGCAATCCTTTCGGTATTGATAGGGCTTGGTATCAATCCTTTTGTTCATGCATGGATTGATTCGAGTATCACCCTGACGCCTCTGACGCGATGTACGATGGTCATCTATACCTGGGTGATTCTATGGGGTAATTCTTACGTGAATCTTCTCAATGGGATAGGTCGCACGCGCGAGCAGATGATATGTTCGATGGTCGCGTGTTGTTTGAATATTCCGTTGGCGATTTATCTTTGTGGTTTCAGTAGCATAGGCATCGCAGGGGTACTGATTGCAAGTACGGTTTCTTTGTCTTTTTTCGCGTTGGTTGCTCCTTTTGCTTGGTTGGATTCTCGAAAGATTTGCGCGCAGGCTGCATGAGGGTCAGCACAGTCATACCGGTATATAACCGTCGGGAGCTTGTTTGCAGAGCGATCGAGTCTGCCCAGTTGCAAGATATCGATGGTCATCAGATTGTGCTGATAGACAACTGCAGCACGGATGGGACTTGGGAGATCCTTCAGCGGTATGCTTCCGAGGATCCTCGAATTAAAGCAATCCGGAATAAGGAGAATGTTGGACCGGTTAGAAACTGGCTGTTGGGTGTACAAGCTTCCGAGGGCCAATACTGCCACTTGCTTTTTTCCGACGATGCTCTTGAGCCTGGTTTTCTTAAGTCAGCTCTTGGTGAATTTGATGATCAAACGGCTTTCGTATTGGTGGGGCATACCTTGAGGGACGCGACAGGAGTCGTCGAAGCGTCGAGTTTTCAAAGGCAAACCAGGATTGCTGTCGGAGAGTTCATGGATTCGGCGATTTTTCTCAATCCCAAAGGGATACAGTTGACCTCTCCACTGAGTGGTGTTTTTCGCAGGAGCGAGCTAGTCGATAGCATCGTCGAACAAATCCCAAATCCTTTTGGAATCGATTTTTCGGCACATGGCGCTGGCCCCGACCAGTTGATATTCTTGTTGGTAGCAAGAAACTATCCTTGGATACGCTGTGTCGATGAGCGAATGGTTGTGATGCATGCCCACGAGGGTTCGATAACATTGACAAGCTCGAATCTGAACCTGGCTCGGGAATGGGTTCGATGGTATTTTGTCGAGAATTATTGGCATGAGGCGATTGAGCGTTATCGTTCGATGCTATGGCTCAAGAGTCGCAAGAATGCCGATTGCCTTTCGGTCTACCAGTACATTCAAAGCAAAATGGGAGGCAAGGTGAGCATGAGTCTTGCAATGGGGTATGGAATTCGCCGGCTCTTTGGGCTTTCCTGGTATAGCGATCCGAAATTATTCGGGGAGAAAAGCTAATGTCCTGGGTGCAAACCACCGTTGCTCGTGGGTATTCTTCGGATTTCCCCGGAACTGTAGCTGATCGACCCGATAGGCAGTCGGTGTGGGGTAAGCATGAAGGAGCGAGGCTGATTTTCCGGCTTTCGAACTTAGTGCCGATGTTTGTAGCGATTTCGATGGTCATCCCCATTACGCTCATCGGTACTTTTCGGCTTGGAGAGATTTTGGTACTTGGGCTCTATCCGTTCTATATCAAACATATTCTCAAGGCGTTGCGGAACCGAGAGGTTCTCTTTTTGATCAGCTTAGCTGTGCTTTGGTTTTGCTCACAACTTTTGAGCGATATTTACAATGGCTCGACGATGAAAAATAATCTTCGAGGACTAGGCAGTATCGTTTTGACGATGACCACGTTCGTGTTTTTTTGTGGGTTGTATTCACGCGATTATCGCAATCACCTCGGTGCCCTGCTCGGAGCCATTGCGGGCGGGGTGCTCAGCGCGAGTTTGATTTACCGATTTGACAGGGGGAATCAGAGCTACGTGGAGAATCTGTGGGATTTCTACGTGTCGGGTTGGGCGCATCCGACCTTTGCGATCTTGGCCTTTTTGCTCTTTCGAAAACACCCCTGGTTTTTATTTCCCATCGGAATCGCGTATTCCGTTTTAGCGAATATTTATGGTGGGCGATCCGATGGGCTTATGGTCTTGATCAGCACTCTGTTCCTTTTTTATCTTTGGATTCAGTTGAGAAAATCGAATTCGAATTTGCGGGGTGCGATGCGCAAGGGTTTCATCCTGTCGGCGATTTTGCTCATACCGATCTATTTTCTGTATGTGAATTATGCCCAAGCGGGGGTGTTGGGCAAATCGGCTAAAACGCAGATCGACTTAGCTAAGAACCCTTACAATCCGATCGAGGTTTTGCTTTTGGCGAGAAATGAGTCCTTGATCGCATTGGATGCGATCTATGAAAAACCGCTGCTTGGACATGGATCTTGGGCAAATCCCGGGCATTTGCGACGTTTGTATCTTTTGAAAATGCGTGAGATCTATGGCGCACAAGCACCCAGAAAGATCTTCCAAGACATCCTGCCCGTACACTCGGTCTTGCTTGGCGCTTGGGTGTTTGGTGGTTTTGCAGGCTTTGCATTCTGGGCGTATGTGATTTACCGAACCTTCTATTTGGCCAATCGCTTATTGCTCGGAGCACCATTGTCGATGATCGCCTTGGTCGTTGTTTACCTGCCCTATTTTTCATGGCATGTGATGTTTTCACCGAATTCTTTTGCGAGATTCTCTTGGCCACTGCACATGGCCTTTCTAGTTTTCGCAGAGGCTTATTGGACGCAGCGCAGAGCCGACTCGATTCGATGACTCGGAATCCGAAAATACTCTTTATCGGTTTTGGGGAGTTGGGTAAAACCGGTTGCCTCAGAGCATTCAATCTAACGCGATGCCTGCGTCAATTGGGTTGGGATGCCCAGTTGGCTGTCCCTCAGTCCCCTGCCAATCGTCAGTGCCAAGAAGCGGAGTTGGTCAGGCCTATTTATTTCGATTCCAATCCAACCCGAATCCGATCGAGCATCGGTAAGATTCTCAGAGAGGTACAACCTGAATTTGTCCATATGCTCAATCCACGCGAGAAGGCCGTGCTCTTGGCGATCGCGTTTCCGAAGGTTCGCTTTGTTTTCGATTGGGAAGACTGGACTACTTTTATCGAAAAAAGGCCCGCATTGCGTTGGTACAAACGGGCTCGCGACCGTTGGTTGCTCAAGCGGGCTAGCCTCGTGGTATGCGCTAGTCGCTGGCTTGCAGACTACATTAGGGAGCAATACCGACACTCGGCCCTCTACTTGCCCTACGCTTGTCTTCCACGAGTTTTTCCAAGAACACACGATGGCGCGGTCCCTCCGCTCGCAGTAGGCATGGGCTCATTGCATCCCGATTGGGATCACGATTTACTCATCGAAGCTGCAGGTGTACTCAAGCAACGCGGACTCGATGCTCGCCGAGTTGACCTCCGCCCATTGCTTGGTTTTTCCGATACGCAACAAACCCCTGAATCTAGCTAGATGTCCATTTAAGTGTTATCAGTTCGCGCAATCAGGTCGTCCGGTTATCACCTCGGATGTAGGTGAAGTTCGTTCGATTCTCGGAGATCATGCTCTTTACGTCGAGCCAACAGCCGAGGCAATCGCAGATGCTTTGCATCGTGTCATGAGTAGTCCAAGGCGACCCGATGTGCCCTATGATCTCAGTGAACAAATCTGGGAGCAGCGCGCCGCGACACTCTCAGAGCGTTTGCTGATGATGCGAAGTTAGTCTCCTGGTAAACTCACTGTGTTTTTGTGATGTCGATGAATAATAAAAGTTCGATTGTTCATGTCGTTTCTTCGACGCGATTGGATCACGGCGGACCATCTTTGTCGGTGACGCAACTGCTAGATTATCAAAGAGTCGAAGGTCTCGAAGGATACTTGCTTTGCCCGGACCATCACGACGATAAGACGCTCTATGCACCGATTTGTGCGAGGAGTTTTCCGTCGTTTCAGAGGCTCTTCGAAGTCGTTCCTCGCGAGAGTGTTTCCGCGATTCACATTCACGGTATTTGGGAACCGTTCCTGCATCGTTGTGTAAAGTACGCAGCACGACACCGCTTGCCCCATGTAATTAGTCCACACGGTATGCTTGAACCTTGGGCCCTGACCCAACGCAAGTGGAAAAAAAGATTGGCTTGGTGGTTGTATCAAGGTATGGATCTTCGCAAAGCGAAGTTTCTTCTGGCGACAGCTCCAAGTGAGGCCGAGCAGTTTCGCAAACTCGGGCTTAAAAATCCTATTGAGGTTCTTCCCAACGGGATCGAATATCCGGAATCGCTACCTGCAAGATCTAAAAGTAGCGAAGAAAAAACCGCATTGTTTTTGAGCCGCATCCACCCCAAGAAAGGTTTGCCCATGCTCGCAGAGGCTTGGGCAAAACTAAGGCCCGAAGGATGGCGGATGTTGGTCATCGGGCCTGATGATCATGGGCACCAAGCAGAATTGGCGTTACTCGTCGCAAAGCTTGGGCTCTCCTCGTCTTGGAAGTTTTGCGGACCGGTTTATGGTATTGCGAAATCCCAAGCCTTTGTCGATGCGGACCTCTTTATTCTACCCACCTACAGTGAAAATTTCGGGATAGCCGTGGCCGAAGCGCTTGCTCATCAACTCCCGGTGATTACAACGGATCAGGCTCCTTGGAAGGGACTCCTTGAGCATCGATGTGGCTGGTGGGTGCCTGCCAACGTCGAAGGAATCCAGGGAGCATTGCAACAGGCAACGCAGCAATCGAGTGACGAACTCAAATCGATGGGCCAAAGTGGAAGAAACTGGGTGCAAAAAGAGTTCGCTTGGCCATCGATCACAAAGCGACTGATCCCGATTTATGAAAAATATATTCCTTGATTCCGATTCGGCTGGTGGGTTAGATCTGTCGAAGTACCAGAATACAGCAACATTCTGGTCCAAGCTCAGGCGATTTCTATGGGCGATTGTCCAAGGAAGTTTGTTTCGATGGAGTCCGCAAAGAGCTTTCTGGTTTCGACGATCTCTATTGCAGCTTTTTGGAGCAAAATTGAGTCCGACAAGCTATATCTATCCTTCGACCAAAATCCGAGACCCAGCCTTGTTAGAAGTTGGGGAGCACAGCTCTATCGGACCAGAGGTCCATGTCTATTCTGTGGATCGGATTGTCATCGGCAGTCATTGCACCGTAAGCACGCAAGCTTTCTTGTGCACCGGGAGCCATGATATTTCCCACCCCCAAATGAAGTTGCTGCACGCACCGATCTACATCGACAACGGAGCTTGGATCTGCGCACGGGCCTTTATTAGTCCGGGGGTTCGTATCGCTGAGGGAGCCGTCGTAGCTGCTTGTTCGGTGGTAACAAAAGATGTAGAAGCTTGGACTGTCGTCGCAGGAAACCCTGCCGTGTTTCGCAAGCAGAGGAAAGTGGAATCGGCAACATGATCTCCGTGCTTATCTTGACCAAAAACGAAGAAATCAACCTTCCCCACTGCTTGGAGTCCCTGCGTTGGTGCGATGACATTGTCGTTTTGGACTCAGGGAGTACGGATCGAACCGTCGAGATTGCACAACAAGCAGGATGCAGGGTGATCCATCGAACATTCGATAACTGGTCGTCGCATTTGAATTGGGCCGGAACGCAGATTCAATATAAACACCCTTGGGTGTATTACTCCGATGCCGATGAGGTTCTTCCGGAGGATCTCAGGACTGAGATTCATCGGATCGCTTCTGATCCCAAAGGGACTCACGTCGCATACCGTTTGAGATACAAGAATTTTTTCATGGGTCGGTGGATCAAGCACTGTGGGATCTATCCGGTCTGGGTACTTCGTTTCTATCGCCCCGAATCAGTTCGGTGGGAGCGGTTGGTCAATCCCACGGCTGTCGTAGAAGGTACCTCCGGCAGGCTTGATAGCCACTTTCACCACTTCAGTTTCCGAAAGGGAATTTTCTCTTGGATCGATAAACACAATCAATACTCGACCAACGAGGCCATCGAATCGATTCGCAGCCTCGATCAGCGTTCGATTCCTTGGGGAGACATCTTTCAGTGGAAGGATCCTGCAGCTCGGCGCGTGGCGCTCAAGGAGTTGTCGTTTCGGATGCCGTTTAGAAGCTTTTTGCGATTTTTCTATATGTATGTGTTCAAGCTTGGTTTTCTTGACGGCATTCCGGGTTACCACTACTGCAAACTACTCGCGTTCTACGAGTATTTGATCACTCTTAAGATTCAGGAATTGCGCCAGCAGGATTCGGTTGGAGTTGAACGTGGACAAGGTTAGCATCGACCAAGTGACACGCTGGACGTGGATCGCTTTGGCTCTGCCTCTATTGGCTCTGGCGCCACTTTTGTACATGCAGTCAAGGGTCCTGTTGCTTAAACCCCATTTGCAGTTCTTTCCGATTGCAATTCTGGCTGCGATTTATTTTCTAAACAGTGAAGCAACAGGATCACGCAGCGCAAAGTCGACTGAACGGGTTTGGGGGGTTCCGTGTTGGATCGCAGTGGTTTTGATAGCGATTGCGGCTCTGTATTTAGGAAGTCCTTGGCTGGCCCATTTTTGCGCAATCGCATTTGTTTTTACTTGGGGGCTGATCGCCCGACCCCAGATCACAACGCTACGATTGGCGGGTATAGCCGGACTTTTGCTAGTCACACTGCCCCCTCCCTTTGGCTGGGATAAACAACTTGTCGGTGGGCTGCAATCCCTCTCCTCGATTTGTTGTAGTCGACTGATGGATTTGACACAGATCATTCATGTGCGAAGGGGTAATGTCATCGAGATCTCAAGCAAACCGCTATTTGTCGAGGAGGCTTGTAGCGGAGTCGATAGCCAATATGCATTGATGGCTGTTGCGGGAGTGCTTTTATTGTTGGGTCGGGCTGGAGTATGGGTAACTCTGATTACTGTTGTGACGGTTCCCATTTGGGCTATCCTAGGGAATCTACTGCGGATCTATTTGATCGTCATTGGATTGGAATGGATTGGTTTGGATCTTTCTAAAGGAACGATCCACATGATTCTGGGATTGGGGGTTTTTGTTTTTACCGCATGGGTTCACTGGAGTTCCGTGCAACTGCTGAACTACTTTCAAGCGACCTATTGGCAATCGACCCCCCCCCACTCCG
>JAJTFC010000010.1 GCA_021298315.1 Planctomycetaceae bacterium | reverse complement strand
TCGTCGAACACTATTGTTCAACGGCAGATTGTTCAACGGCTGTCCTCAGCCGTTTGTCGACAATCTTTAGCTTGACGTTGCTTTCCTGGGTTCTTCAGACTCGCCTCGCAAGCTCGGCACCGGGACGATTGAGGACAATCGTCGAACACTATTGTTCAACGGCAGATTGTTCAACGGCTGTCCTCAGCCGTTTGCCGACAAGCTTTAGCTTGACGTTGCTTTCCTGGATTCTTCAGACTCGCCTTGCAAGCTCGGCACCGGGACGATTGAGGACAATCGTCGAACACTATTGTACAACGGCAGATTGATAGGGGTAGGGAAGACGCATTGGTTTGCGTCTCCCCTCCCTCCAAACCGGACAGGCGGATTTCCCGCATCCGGCTTTCCAGTCGATAGCTAAGCTTTTGGCTTCCTTTCAAAGGGCTGACCGTTAAGAGCATAGGTTGTCTCTAAGCTGAACAACCCCTGCTCTGCGAAGAAGGAATTGCGATAGCGATGATGATCCAATCCCCGTCCCCGACCTTTACGCCGAGCACGTTTACGAAGAATACTTCGGAGGCGACCTCGAACGTACCCATCCACTTCCGGAAATACTGATTTCCAACTGTGTTTGAAGTACTCGTACCAACCTCTTAGCGTTCTGTTTAGATCAGATATGATCGCTTGAAGGCTATGACCATTGCTGCGTCGTGTCTTGAAACGAATCGCATCCTTGAACTTCTTCATACTCTTACGTCGGGGATACCGACGATGTTTGATGAAGCGATATCCTAGGAAGTCGAAACCATCTGTATCCACGTCGACAATTTTTGTCTTGGTTGGATGTAGCGTGAGTCCCTTTTTCGAGACCCACTCCCGCACCTTCTCCAACGCAGCCTGGGCCTCTTCGAGAGTACGGCATTGAATCACTAGGTCATCTGCGTAGCGAGTCATCTCGTGTCCCGCAGATGCCATCAGATGGTCAAGCTCATTGAGGTACAGATTACTCAGTAATGGACTGAGTACTGCCCCTTGAGGTGCTCCATTTTCCGGTGTCCAGCTTTCGAGGCCGTCCTCGATCTTTGCCTTCAAAAACTTCTCCACCAGACCCAATACGCGATTGTCCGAAATCAGCTTGCGCAGTTCGTCCATCAGGCGATCATGTGGAATGGTATCGAAGTAGGATTTCAAATCCACATCGACCGTGAATCGATAGCCTTTCTTCAATAGACCATCGACACGCCTAAGCGCGTCTTTGCATCCTCGATTCGGCCTAAAACCGTAACTATGCTCGGCAAATTGCCGTTCAAGTATCGGTTCGATCACATGACGTAGAGCAGCTTGCACGACACGATCCCTCACCGTTGGGATACCAAGAGGTCGGGTTTCGTGTGTCCCTGGTTTTGGAATATGAACCCGCCGAATGCCTTGCACTTGGTAAGTACCTTTGCGCAAATGATCTTCGAGCTTGGATATATTCTTTGTCAGATTCGCTGTGAATTCCTCAATCGTGACATGATCTACACCAGCAGCACCCTTGTTGCGAGCTACCTTGCGGTAAGCCGACAGGAGGTTTTCCTTGTTGTAGACCTTGTCGACCAGACTATGCCATCTCCCTCCTCGAACACTGTTGTGTTCCAGTGTGGTCAACATCGGATCGGTCCAGACGCTCGGTTCTGTCCATTCCCATCGGGAACGGATTTCTTCGGTGGGTTTAGTCACGTTTGCTTTCGGCTTACGCGACACTTGTTCCGATTTGTCTTCCAAAATTCTGTCCTTTCTCGAATCTATCTTCCTGCATCCCTTGGCTCCACAGGAGTTACCCTGTTTCAAAGCTACTATGAATGCTCTGACTTCCGCTTCGGCGACCTTCATACGCCCTGTTGGCCCTTTGGGGGAGGCTGGTCTCGTATGACCGATCCGACTAGACCGAAAGCGGATATCCCTCTTTATCTCGTCGAAACTTCTTTCCATTCCGTCACCAACCACCCCCCGTTGCCCAGAGGATCAATTTGTTTTACCCCTCCGGTTGACCTTTCTACTGCCTAGTTTTACCCGGTGTGCCGGTTACGAAAGGCATCTTAGGCTTCGCCATTTCAAAGCAGGCTCGCCGCAACGACAGGCCGAAACGTGTTCGTCATCCTACGGACTGGAAATTCACTTTCAGTTGCTCTCCACCTCCCTTCACAGGAACGCAGTTACTTTCAGTTAATGGGTTCAAATCAAACCCATAGAGGGACTCGCACCCTCCTATTTCGACGCCTTCAGAGGCGCACTTCAACGGCTGTCCCCAGCCGTTGGCCGACAAGCTTTAGCTTGGCGTCTTTTCAGCACCCTCAGACGCGCCTCGCAAGCTCGGCACAGGGACGGTTGGGACAACCGTCGAACAATGGGCGGTTGGGACAACCGTCGAACAATTAACGCTTGGCCAAACGTTTCCGCTGAAATAAAATAAAGTTTTAGTATCTCACCGAATCTTTTTTCAGAAAACAAGCCATGGCAGTGCAATTCCGTTGTCCTTGTGGAGCGAATCTTCGCTCGAGCGAATCGATTGCTGGAAAGAAAATCACTTGCCCAAAGTGCGGCACTCAACTTCAAATCAAACCGGCTGCCGAGCCGCGTCCGGAACGACCTGCCCCCGCAGTAGCTACACCGAAGCCCATTGCTAAATCTGCGCAAGCGACCAGCCCGCTCGATGAGTCCGATTGGACTTCTGAGCAAAACTCCCTGCCATCGACTCCCGCGTCAACTCTGTCCTACAGGTCTAAAAAGTCTTCTGATAAATCGATCGGGAAGTGGATCGCTATTGGGGCTGGTGCTGCAAGTCTAGTTGTCGTGGCGGGACTGCTTATGCTTAACCGCAAATCATCCGTCAGCAGTGCATTTCAAGCCGCTGAAAGCAAACCGCTTCCCGCAACCAGTGCGCCCACTGGCAGTGATTCAACTGTACCAATCTCAGGTTCAGTCGGTCCAGAAACGACCAATCCCAATAGTCCTGGGCTCAAACTGGCCGAAGAGTTCGCAAGCTATGCCAGACAAGGAAGCGCCGATCTGGCCTTGAGAATGATCGCCAACGAAGACTTCGAGAAACGACTCAATGATGGACCAACGGCTTCTTGGGAAGCGATCATGAAGAAGCTCAAGACACCCAGGGTGTTAGGCCATCTTCGTAGCAAGAGTCTCGAAAGCACCCCATTGGACGAGGGGTTCCGGCACTGGCGAGTCCTGGGTGAAACCCGTCACGAGGGCCAGCCCGCAGTGCTTCTGCGGTATTACTCCGACCCAGAGTATCCTCATCAATTGATCAACAGCTCAGATAAAATGCTTGAGCTTACCCAGATCATCAGCTTGGAGGAATTCAAGAGCAACGCAACGGATCTTGTCCTCTACAACGCCAAAGGCCGCAACCGAAACGCTCCACCGAGCATGCCTGATACTCACGGCTTTTTACCTCCTCGGTTCGGTTACATGCTGCTGGTGCTGGATAACTCGGGGGATAAGCCTAAGATCGTCGACATCGTCAGTGTCCTGGGGCAAGTACCGATGAGTCAAATGGCTGGTTGGATTTTTCTCAGAGACTATCAAGTCATCCAGATCGGTTCGGGATCCGATACCGAGTATAAGAAGCGAATCGATAAAGCGAATTCGTTCGGTAGAAAGGCGTTTTCATTCTATGGCACCGTTGCTCAAACGGGCGATTTTGAGATGGGGAATGAGGTGATTCAATCTCCACCACTGTGGTTTCGTGAGCCTCAGAACCTTGGCCCAGATTTTAAGCAAAAGAGCAATAAGACTATCAACGAATGGTTGGCTAGTCATGAACCAAGCCGCACGACCATGCTGATCAAAGTCGCCAACGCGCTGGATCAATCCTCGAGCAATGCTGCCGGTTTCATCAATGATTTCAAAAAACAGTATCCAGGGGACCCCGGTGCGGATCTAGCCGTAATATCCTTCGCAATGACATCGCTCGAACCGAGAATGCCCGAGTCACTCTTGGGCGTGATCGATCAATCGGCCGAGTCCCTCTTTAAAACGTTCAATGATCCTTTCATGCTCTTTGTTCGAGGATTGGTTCATCAGGCAAAAGGGGATCCAATCGGATCGGCGAAATTCATGCAACAAGCCAATCAAGCCGGCTTTGTTGCCATGCGTATGCTCCGGCGACCTTTCGAGCAAGCCGTCCAGGGTGGCGACAAAGGTGCGACGCTGGCAGCCTTGAAACAGATCGGCGATTATTGGTCAACCAAAGCGGATTTGGACAAGTCATCGAATGCCGAGGGGCAGTTCGGTAACCTTTGGACAACCGCGAAGAACAAGGCCGATGGCGTCAATAGCCATTTGGTTCAGCGCGATGCGGTAAGCGGAGGGCTTGGGAGACGCAATCCAGGTAGTAATCCGGAGTCAGCACCTTTTGGCAGTGCAGCACCATCTGGATTGCAGGCTGGGCGATCGCGAGCCGGTGGCGATCCTCGCTCGATGCCTAATCAACCCGAGGGGCCAGTCCGTCGCGAGCCGGGATTTGCCGGCCCACAAGGCCCCGGTGGCCGACCTGGGCCAGGGTTTCCAGGTGGCTTCCCTCCGCCTGCAGAACCCTCGTCGGCCAACGTCCGATTCGTTCTTGAATCGAAGTCCGCATTGGATGCTGCATCAATTCTTGAGAAGCTCAAGGAGAAGCTTAAGGTAGCGAACTTTCAGATGTCTTCCTCTGGAAACAAAGCGACGATTACTCTCGGGTTTTCCGGTTCCTTTGATGATGCGATCAAGGCGGTGGACTTTGGAAAGGTGACCAAGAAGGATCAAGCCACTCGAACCATCAACATCGAGTTGCCTTAGTCCACCTTTGGATTGGCTGCAAAGATGGTCAAGATACGATAGCCATCGTCAACGGTGTCATAGACGATCGCGACTTCAAGAATTCCAACTCTTCGTAGCTGCTTCCATAATCTTCTCTTGCGTTGCTTCTTCGATTCGAAACTCAGCCGTCTTGCGTCCTTCGCTCAGCACCATGATGCGGTCGCTGAGGGTCAGTAGCTCAGGCAACTCGCTGCTGGTGACGATCACTCCAAGCCCTTCACTGCATAGACCCCGTATCACGCGATACAACTCGGCTTTGGCCCCCACATCCACTCCGCGCGTTGGATCGTCTAAGAGAAGTACCTTGGGATTCGTCAGCAGCCAACGTCCGACGATACACTTCTGTTGATTACCTCCGCTGAGCGATCCGATGGGCGGGGTAAGCCCGGCGGTTTTTATCTTTAGCTTGCTGACCATCGAGTAGCTGAGCTGTTGCTCTTGCGAATGACTGAGCATTGGTCCGAAGACCGCTTCTTCGAGCGAACACATCGAGATATTTCGCCCTACATTCATCGTATTGAAAATACCCAGCCGTTTTCGATCCTCGGTCACCAGTGCCAAGCCAGCCTTCTTGGCCTGGGCCGGGTGCCGTGGTCGGATCAATTCCCCATCGAGTAGGATCTCCCCAGTAGGTTCTAAGGTCGAGGCTCCAAAGAGACACTCCAGCAGTTCGGTTCGTCCTGCTCCCATCAGGCCGGCGATCCCGAGCACTTCACCCCGATAGAGTTCGAGCGAAATATCTTTCAATCGGTAGCCTCGCGCATGGCCTGGCCATGCGAGTGATAGGTTCCTGACTTCCAGCACCAAGTCACCTCGCGGATTGCGGGGACCAAGATCGAGCGACTCGATATCTCGACCGACCATGAGCTTGGTAATCTCGCTGGCGGTAGTCTCTTTGGTGTTGCGGGTGGCTATAAACTGGCCATCTCGTAGGACTGTGATACGGTCCGACAGATGGAACACTTCGTCCATCTTGTGCGAGATATACAAGATCGTTGTCCCTTGGCTGCGGAGTTTCGCGATGACGCGATAGAGTCGCTCGACTTCGGCTTCGGTCAGCGCACTGGTCGGTTCGTCCATGACCAGAATGCGGCTATTGAGGCTCAGTGCCTTGGCGATCTCGATCAGTTGCTGGTCGCCAACGCGCAGGGAACCGGCAAGCCGGTTCGGGGGGATATCGCAATCGAGCGATCGCAGCAGCAATGCCGCTTGGTGTTCCATCGAGCGATCGTCTCGAAAGAAAAAAACTTGGCTAAGCTCTCGACCTAGAAAGATGTTGGCTGCGACCGATAGTTGTTCTACAAGATTCAGTTCCTGGTGGATGATGCTGATCCCCTCGGACTCGGCATCTTTGGTTCCGGTAAAGTGAACCTCTGCTCCATCGACTAGCAGTATCCCATCGTAGGAGGTGATCACTCCCGAGAGGATCTTCATGAGGGTGCTTTTGCCGGCGCCATTTTCTCCGCAGATCGCATGGAGTTCGCCGGGCAAGACATCAAAGGAAACCTCGTGCAAGGCTCGAGTGCCGCCGAAGTGTTTGCTGATATGTTGGATCGAGACGATCGGTTGGGTCATGACTGACCAGATGCCTTGGAATTCGATTCAAGGAAAGCACGAGCTGCTAGAGCAGCGACAACAATTCCACCGATCATGTAGGCTTGGTAGGGGGCATACCACTCCCGTTTACCAAAGAAGAGCAAGTAAGACAAACCAGCCAGAAGGCCTAGGGTTGGTATGACACTCCAGCCGATCCCGTTGGAGAAGTACTTTTTACCAGCCAGCTTGCCACCACCTCGCTGCGAGAATGTAACGGCCACGACCACCACAATCCCGACGATCATCCCTTCGTAGACATCGGCCCCTGATCCGACGATTTTTTGGACTGCGTCAATGATTGTGCGGAGGAACAAGCATCCTAAGATGGTACCAGGAATCGTTCCAACTCCACCTTGGAGCGAGCAGCCTCCGATGACCGACGCGGCGATGGCGTTAAGCTCGTATCCACGAGCCATGATATCGGGCTTGGCCGAGCCATCATCTGCGAATGAAATGATCCCTACGATCGATGCCGAAACGGCCCCGATGACATAAGCGAGCCATTTGAGACGATCGGTACGGATGCCGCTGAGCTTGGCCGCTTGTTCATTGCCACCCATGGCTTGCAAATGCCGACCCGTGACGGTCCGGCTCATAAGGAACCACATCAGCAGCGCAAAGACAACGAAGACAATCGACATGTAAGTGACATTCTTGAGAACGTCTCGAAGCCCCGTGTCTGGAAAATCGATTTGAGATTTACCCATGGTGATCGATGAAGTTAAACCACGACTAAAACTGCGCAGGCCGACCAAGGTTGCTAGAGTAGCAACAAACGGAGGCAGCCCGACACTGGTAATGAGCCAAGCATGCAGAGTCCCGACCATGCCCCCCACAAGGAGTGTCCCACCGATACTTAGAATTACGGCAGTCGTCGAGACATGGCCCGCTTTGAAGCCCACTGGATCGAGGATCATCATGAGGGATCCAAAAACCGTTGCACTCATGGCGATGACCGAACCGCTCGAAAGATCGATGCCGCCCGAGATGATGATGATCGCCGATCCAATCGCAAAGAACCCAAGTAAAACCGTTCGGCGCAAGATCAATTGCGCTGAGTCTGCCGGGTTGTTCCAGTAGGCGTAATTGGTGTCCAATGCCATCGTGGCAAGGACGACCAACAGCCACGCTACAATCAGCTTAAACTCGACGCTTGACCACAAGCGTCGCAAAAGACTCATTATTTCCTGGATCATGAACTCGTTAGATCGTACTTCTTGAGCCAATCTTGGAAGGAAGGAAGATCAATAAATTCAACACTCTTTCCGAACGATTCAAACATCTCTGCCTTGAGAGAAGAACCGGGCGGAACAACGACCTTCAAACCCGTATCGAGGATGTCCCCGCCAGCTTTGCCGAGATTAGGAAACATTTGTTTAGGTGTGTCAGGATCCCCCATCGCTTTGGCAAAGGCATAGCGAACCGATTCGTAACCCATCGCAAATGGATTTTGAACGACCATGGCATCGATCATCCCATCGGCCATCTGCTGAATGGCGATCGCTTCGGCATCGAAGGTCACGATCGTGTATTTATCGCGAGCATTCTTTTCTTTGACAACATCGACGATCGCCGGTGCGTTGTAAGACCAGATGCCGACCAAAACAGACAGATCCGGATACTTGGAGATCACATCGCGAACATTGTCACGAGCGCGGCTACGGTCGGTATCATCGAGCTTGCGATCTTTCTGTACAAAACTTTCGCCAACAGCCGAGGTAAATCCATCCATGCGTTCGATGGCGTTCTGTTGGCTGTCGACACCGACGAATTGCACATAGGAACCACCTTGAGGCTTGAGCATCTTGGCAACGGTTCCTAGAACCTTTCCACCGGCGATGTTGTTGGTACCGACGTAGAACTCACGGTACTGCTGAGACTTGGCTTCCAAATCGCTGTCAAAGCAACCGATGGTGATCCCTTTGTTCTTGAGTTTTTTGAGTTCATCAGCGATGGCTGGATTTGTCGAAGAGATCGGCGAGATGATCACAGCGGCGATATCGTTTTGAGTGCCGTACTGTCGGAGTTTTTCGATTTGCCCCGTTTCGGTACCATCATTGGTATCCATACTGGCACTAAACCCAGAGTCGGCGAGTTTGAGATCTTCCTGAGCTTTCTTGATCCCTGCTCGAGCCGCATCCCAGAACGGAGAGTCGGTATTGTTCAGCAGGATAATCCTCTTCCCGGCAGGCTTCGTTGCAGAGCTGGTCGAAGTAGTTCCTCCGGTGTTGGATGATGTCGCCTTGGGTTGTCCGGCGCTTTTGTTATCGCTGCCGGTGCAACCACAAAGCATCAACGCGGCGGCGGCCAGCATCCATAATGATCGGCCTTGGGCACGACGAAAAAATGGTTCGTAAAGAGAGGTCATTTCGGATATTCCTGGAAGCAAAAAGGACTTTTTGGATCTCGGGCTCCACCAGTGTACCCATAAAAAAACCGCTCGAAAGCATTCGCGTCGAATAGAAAGACAAAAATCCCAGGCTTTGAGAGAAACCGCCGCTGTCAGACGCAGGTTTCAAACCACATCTATTTAAATCCGGTTGACGGCACATGGAATGTGCCTACGACTATGTCCGCCTGCGGCGGACGCGAGGGTTTTGGACGGCATTGACCTTATTGACTGCACTGACGGTATTGACTGCGGACAAGATTGACGAGGTTGACCCCGTTGGCCTTGGCCTTCAACAACGTCAATGATGTCAAAAACGTGGCCGCCGCCAGGCGGCGTGGCAACGGCTGCCCATCGAGTTACGATTGCTCTGACGCCAAGCGATGATTTCGGAGAAATCATCGACACTGGACGTTGAATCTTGCTTAGCTCTTGACCTCGAACTCCGCGTCGATCGCATCGTCGTTGGGGCCTTTGGACTCTGGCGAAGCTGTCGAGCTTTGCGGTGTCGAAGCAAACGACGATCGGAAAGCGTTGGCTGTTTGCTCAAGCTCGGCTGTCGCAAGCTTGATCGCTTCAGCATCGTTGGTACCCAATGCGTCTCGCAACTTCTTGATGGCTGCTTCAAGAGGCTCACGATCCGATGCGGCCAGCTTGTCCCCTTGATCATTGATCGCCTTTTCAAGGGCATGGATGGTGTTTTCACCTCGGTTGCGAGCTTCGGCCAATTCGACCTGCTTGCGATCCTCTTCGGAATGAGCTTCTGCATCGCGACGCATGCGCTCGATCTCATCCTTGCTCAATCCGCTGGACTGCTCGATCTTGACGCTCGCTTGCTTACCGGACTTAAGGTCTTTTGCGGAGACATTCAAGATACCGTTTTGGTCGATGTCGAACTTGACCTCGATTTGAGGTACGCCTCGAGGAGCCGCGTCGATTCCTTCCAAATTGAATTGACCTAGCACTCGATTGTGAATCGCCATCTTGCGCTCACCTTGGAAGACGCTCACGGTCACGGCGGTTTGATTGTCGGCAGCGGTCGAAAACGTTTGCTTCTTCTCGACAGGGATCGTCGTGTTTCTTTCGATCAGAGGCGTCAGGATGCCCCCTTCGGTTTCGATACCCAAGGTCAGTGGGGTTACGTCCAAGAGCAGAACGTCTTTGCGTTCGCCCGAAAGCACGCTTCCTTGAATTGCTGCGCCGACTGCAACGACTTCGTCGGGATTGACCCCTTGGTGTGGCTCTTTACCAAAGATCTCCTTGACCAACTCGCGAACCTTAGGGACGCGGGTCGAACCTCCAACCAAAACAACTTCGTCGATCTCAGCCGGACGCAACTTGGCATCCTGCAAAGCTTGCAAGACCGGTTGACGGCAACGATCGATCAACGGATCGATCAGGCCTTCGAAGGTGCTGCGAGTGATGGTCGTCAGCAAGTGCTTTGGACCGGTCGCATCGGCAGTGATAAAGGGCAAATTGATATCGGTTTGCGGTAGGCTACTGAGTTCTTTCTTGGCCTTTTCGCAAGCTTCTTGCAAGCGTTGCAGTGACATTGGATCTTTGCGAAGATCGATCCCGTTATCGCGCTGGAACATCGCTGCAACGTGGTTCAATAGCGATTGGTCAAAGTCATCACCACCCAAGTGCGTATCGCCATTGGTACTGATAACTTCGAAAATCTTTCCGCCCGCTTCGCCGTCGTTGTTGTGAGCAACCTCCAAAACCGATACGTCGAACGTACCGCCACCGAGGTCGAATACGACGATCTTCTGATCCTTGCTCTTGTCCAGGCCGTAAGCCAACGCCGCAGCGGTCGGTTCGTTGATGATCCGGGCGACTTCCAAACCAGCGATTTGACCGGCGTCCTTGGTCGCTTGACGCTGTGCATCGTTGAAATAGGCCGGAACGGTGATCACAGCCTTCGAAACACGATGCCCCAAGTACGATTCAGCAGCCTCCTTGAGCTTCCTCAAGACCTTGGCGGAAATCTCCTGTGGGGTGAATTGCTGATCCCCGATCTGAACCTTGACGTACTCGTTCGCACCACCGATGACTTGATAAGGAACAATCTTTTCTTCGGACTCGACCTCCGAATGGCGACGGCCCATAAACCGCTTGACCGAGTAAATGGTTCTCCGAGGGTTGACGACCGCTTGGCGTCGTGCCGGATCTCCAACGATTGTTTCGCTTTTGTCATTGAAGGCCACGACGCTCGGGGTGAGTCGATTTCCCTCGGCATTGGGGATGACTTTGACCTCCGAGCCCTCCATGACCGCCACCACCGAGTTGGTGGTTCCCAAATCGATTCCGATGATCTTTTCGCCTGATGCCATGGTGGGTGTCTCCCTAAACGTTGAGTCGGTAGGATGATGAATGTTCGTTTTGAAATAGGGCTCCGGGTGGCCGAACCCTTCGTTGGGTTGCCAATGTAGCAAGAGTTGTGCCAAAGACCCGTTTTCTCTGTGCTGAATCGGCTTAACCCTATACAAAACAAGGGTTTAGGCTTAAATTTGATCGCCTTAAATCGGATGCCCTCGACCACTGTCGATGCCCTTACCGTCAAATTGACAGGAAAAACGCATTGAAAATGCCTAACTCCGAGCAACAACCGACCGACTCGCAGCAACACCCACCCCTTGAAAGGCTTCGTCAAATCGATGCCAAGATCGCTTTATTGGTCCAAGAGCGATCCGAGATTTGGGAGCAGTTGCTCAAGCGAGGGCTTGCTCATTTGGGTCAAGCGGCCGGTTCGCTTGGCGTAGCCTACTTGGGTCCAGAGCATTCCTACAGCCATGCGGCAGCCTTGAAATTCTTTGGCTCTGCCCATGCGCTCCACCCGGTGGCTTCGATCGCTGCGGTCTTTGAGGAGGTTCAGCGGGGACAATCCCGCTATGGAGTTGTCCCCATCGAGAACAGCACCGACGGTCGGATCGTCGATACGATGTCGAACTTCATCGAGCGTCCGATCCAGATCTGTGGTGAGGTTCTCTTGCCAATCCATCACAACTTACTTTCCAACTCAGATCGTAGTTCGATCGTCAAAGTCTACAGCAAACCGCAAGCGATCTCTCAATGCCGAAGATGGCTCGCTGAGCATCTGCCCGGGGCCCAGAGGATCGAGGTTTCAAGTACGACTCAAGCGGCCAAGATTGCCAAGGATGAATCAGGTGCAGCAGCGATTGCATCCATCGAGGCCGCTAGCCAATACGATTTGCCAGTAGTCTGTGAATCGATCGAGGACGATCCTAGCAATGCAACTCGTTTTGCGATCATCGGAAAGGATCAGCCCAAGCAGACCGGCAAGGACAAGACATCGCTGTTGTTCCAAGTCCCGCATCAACCCGGTGCGCTTGCCGATGCGATGTTGCTCTTCAAGGATAACAGCATCAACCTAACGTGGATCGAATCCTTACCAGTCCCTGGTTGCCCCAACGAATACTACTTCTTTGTCGAACTCGAAGGCCATATCGCTCAGCCGACTTTGTCGCACGCGATCGACGCGCTCAAGCAACGATCGTTGCGATTGGACATCCTTGGTTCTTATCCTCGCTCAAGTTGATCCTCAGGATGCACTTTACTGTTGAGGCTCAAAATCGTTGCCGGCCCTTTATCCTGGAGTCTTCGATTGCCATCGATGCTACTGCTGGTAATGGATTTGACACATTATTTCTAGCCCAGTGCGTTGGTCGGCAAGGCAGGGTCTACGCTGTGGACATCCAAGCAGATGCTATTGCGCGTACCGAATCGAAAGTGGCTCAGGCCGGTTACTCGCACAATGTTGAGTGTATTCTTGCCGACCACGCTCTTCTTGGGTTGCATATTCCACAAGAGCACTACGGTAAAGTTTCCTGCGCGATGTTTAACTTGGGATATCTGCCCCACTCGGACAAGTCGGTGGTCACAAAGCCCCTGTCGACGATTGAGGCTTTGAATGCAATCGAGCCTATGCTCGCTCGAAATGCGATCGTATCGATTCTGGCTTATGTCGGCCATCAGGCTGGTCTGGACGAAAGCCTTGCGGTAGAAGACTGGATTACCAACCGATCGGATCGCTATCAGATCGAGCGATTGGTCGATCCGGAGAATCCATCGAGCCCGATTCTATGGTTGCTCAGAAATCGCTAAGAACGATCGAATTCTCAGGCGATTCGAACCGGAGTTGGGAACTCCAAGACGAATTTCGTACCTCGACCGACCTCGCTTTGCACTCGGATGCGTCCACCGTGGGCCTCGATGATTTTGCGAGTGGTGGGCAGTCCCAACCCTGACCCCTCAGGCTTGGTCGAATAGAACGGTTCGAACATTCTCATCGCGGTTGTCTCGTCCATGCCGCAACCCGTATCGATCATATCGATCGCAACACCGCTTGGAATGACATAGGTTCGGATCAGGAGTTCCCCACCATCGGGCATCGCCTCTAGCGAATTTTTTACTAGGTTGATCAAGGCGGCTTGGAGCGACGAGCCGTTGAGTCGAATGTTCGGCAGGTTCGAATCGAGGAACCTTTCGAGTCGCACTCCTTGCTTGTCGGCTTGCGCCTGAAATAAGTTCAGGACAGAGGCGAGCTGTTCGTTGAGCGAGCCTAGGGTCAGTTCCATATCCTGCATGCGAGCAAACCGCAGGAAGTCTCTCAAGAGATTTTCCATGCGATGGCACTGCTGTTTGATCATATCGACTTTAGAGATCGCGCGGCGTTTGCCGGGCCACTGGCTCTCATGCAACTCTTCGCTGAGCAAATCGGCGTTCATATGGATCACCGACAAAGGATTCTTGATCTCATGCGCCAGTGATCCGGCCAATTCGGCCAGTTCGTGGTACTGCCGCAAAAGGTCTCCTTGCGGATCCTGCGCAAGCGATTCGTCTTGGTCGGTGTTCATGCCAAGAGCCATTCGGCAAACGAGCGGACTAGAAATCCGGTTCCACCGGCATCGCACCAAGGTTTAGGGGAATCCATAAAGGCAGGTCCAGCGATGTCCAAGTGAACCCAAGGGCGGCCTTGGACAAACTCTTCGAGGAACTTGGCCGCCGTGATTGCCCCACCCCATCGGCCTTCACCGACATTCTTAATATCGGCGACTTTTCCAGCGATTTGTTCGCCATAGAAAGAGTGCATCGGCAATGGCCAAGTCAACTCGCCACATTTCTCTGTGAACGATTGCACATCGCCTTGCAATTGCGTGTTGTTGCTCATGAGCCCGGCCACATCGGTACCAAGGGCCACGACACAAGCTCCCGTGAGGGTTGCGAAATCGATGATTTGAGTCGGGTTTTCTTGCAAGGCGACATTCAGGCAATCGGCCAGCACCAGTCGGCCCTCGGCATCGGTATTATGGATTTCGATCGTCTTGCCGCTTCGGGCCGTGAGCACGTCTCCGAGTTTAAAGGCATCGCCTGAGACAAGGTTTTCGACCAGTCCGACAACACCAATGATATTCCTGCGAACTTTGAGTTTGGCGATCGCGTTGAAGATGGCTAGCACATTGGCTGCTCCAGCCATATCGCATTTCATCGTCAGCATGCCGTCGGTAGGCTTGAGCGAATATCCGCCAGAGTCGAACGTAACCCCCTTGCCAACAAGAGCCAGTGGTTCGGAGTCTGGCGGTGAGCCTTGGTATCGAAAGATCAACAAACGCGGTTCACGGACTGAACCGCGAGCAACGGCCAGCAGCGAGCCACATCGCTCTTGCTCGAGTCGCTCTTTGTCCCAAACTTCGATCGAGAAACCCGCATCCTTGGCGACTTCCGTCGCGCGGTCAGCAAACGTCTGTGGATACATTAAGTTTGGGGGTTGATTGGTCATGTGCCGAGCAAGGTTGACCGATTCGCCGATGATCTCCCCAGCTCGAATTTGCGCATCATTGGCTCCAACCCATTGGATGGTGGCTGGGGCAAAGGTTGTTTTCTCGCTCTTAAATAGATCTTGGCCCTGGGCGCCGACCATCGCACCGCAGATGGCGGCTCGGGTCTCCAGAGGCGAATTTCCAAATCCAACGAACCTCAAGATGTCGCGTTGTTTGGATGCCAAGGCTCTCATCGCAGCACCCGCTGCGCGGAAATAGGTGTTGCAGGAGGTGGAGGATTTGCTTCCTGTTCCCACAACGGCCAGCACACTTGCAGGTACACCTGTCGGAGCGATCAAGACAGATACCTTGTTGGGCTTGGTCGAAACTTCGCCGCTGTGCATCACCCGAGCGAACCAACCGGAACTAGCCCGATCGATCATTTGGAATTCGGGGCGGCGCGCCCATTCATCATCGAGGGCAACGACCAGCACGTCGCAAGGGTCGGCCACCCAGTCTTGTCGGCAGGATACAAACTTCATGGTTCATTGGGATCGTGGATTTCGCCTGGAGGAATTTTTGAATGCAATTCCCTGAGCGATCGATTGACGGTCTGAATATACGCCTGACCTTGTCCGGTCAGCGGATAGATCAGATTGTAATATAAGATATACCAAATCGCGGCAATTCCATCCCAAACTCCGATTTTCTTTCCTTCGTCGTAAGTTCGCCCGTAGTAAGAGATCGGAACTTCATAAGTTCGCGCGATGGTCTTGCAAACCATAGCGGTGATTTCCACTTCCATGCCAAAGCCTTTGCTGGTGAGCTCCAGCGGTGCGATCACCTCGCGCCGAAATGCCTTGTAACAGGTCTCGATATCGGACATGTTGCGGTTGGTCAGCACGTTGCTCAGGAGTGTCAAGAATTTGTTAGCTACATAATGGTAGAAGTAGAGCACTCTCGACGCTTTTTTCACCAGGAAGCGGCTTCCATAGACCACATCGGCCCAATTCTCAAAGATGGGATACAAGACGCCCGGGATTTCTTTAGGATCGTACTCCAAATCGGCATCTTGGATGATCAGCACCTGGCCGCTTGCCGCATCGATCGCCGTAGCGATCGCAGCCGTCTTGCCCATGTTCCTCGGTTGACGAATCAAGCGTATCTGATGGCTCGCTGACGGATTGTTTTGAAGGAACGCTTCGACGGCCTCGTGGGTCCCATCGCTCGACCCATCGTCGACGACAATGATCTCCCGATCGACCTGCAAGCCAATCTTCTTGTCCGTCAAGTCGACGGCAAGCAATTTGCGCAAGACGATCGCAATGGTGGCTTGTTCATTGTAAGCTGGGACGAGGATCGAAACCTTCATGCTAGACTAGCATCCCTCGTGCATCGACGAGCAGTTCATCGAGTTGACCATCGGTGTGCAAGAAAAATTTGTTTTGTAAGTTGACGCAAACGCAGATGTGATTTGGGATCACCCAGACCCGATCGCCGACACTGGGTCTAGGCCCAGCATAGTTTTCAGCGAAGACAACTTCTCCATGCTCCTCGCTGAGTCGACTCACTTTTGCCTCCGGATATTCGACCACCTTGCCAAAACCACTATCGGGATCGACGCAGTTTCGGTCGCTCGAAAGCGTTTTGCTTCCTGAATCCAAGATGAACTTGTTCTTGGTAGGAACACTCACGACAGTCGCAACGATTCTTGCGGCGCAGTCATCGATGCTGGCTACTCCCAAACAAACTTCGTTCCAGTCATTGTAGATATACGTGCCAGGTCGGATTTCGTTCAAAATAGGATTGCGATGGGACTCTTGGGCCGTCGGAGTCGATCCGCCCGAGACCACCGGGACTTGAATCCCGAGTTGGCTTAGACGCTCGACGACCTGGGAGATTGCATGGTGGTAATGATCCCAACTTTCCTTGGGTGCATGCGGGAGGATATGACCCGGAAAACACATCAGTCCCCGAAACTCTAAATCGGCTTGATTGGCTACCCAAGTGCATAAATCGATGGCGTGCTCGCTGGATTCGATTCCGGTTCGGTGGAATCCGACATCCAAATCGACCATGATTCCAATGCTTACCCCCGCGCGTCGTGCCGCATGCGCGATCCCCTGGGCAGCCTGTTTCGAATCGACCCCTATGGCCAATCGGCCTCCGCTGAGCTCAGAGCACCTTTGGGCCAGTTGCTCCAAACGACGCAAACGCACCGGTCCAATGGCCGGATAGGCGATGAAGAGATCTCCGCTTGCAGCGAACATTTGCTCGGCCTCTCCCACCTTGGCCACCGTCAAACCTTGGGCCCCGCAAGCGATCTGTCGCTGGGCCATTCGGATCGATTTGTGCGTTTTGGTATGGGGACGGAGACCGAGTCGGTGATCGTTGCAGTAATCCTGCATGCGTTGGAGATTTCGATCGACCGTCACGCAATCGACCACCAACGATGGTGTGGGGTGATCTTCTGGCAATTCGATCCAACTCATCAAAAAACCTTCCAAAACAAGTAAAAAATTAAACTCAAAACGATAGTTTATATGATCTTTTAGCCCGTCGGTGGATCTTCGGAAAAAAACTAGCCGGTGTACAATAGCGTCCCAACCGAGTCCAAGCTATGCAAGAAAGCCCTCCCGACGCAGATTCCGAAGTCCACTTGCCGGTCGCCAAAGACCATGTCTACCACTGCGTCTGCGGTCACGAATACGCCGTCGAGGCACAGCGAGGTGGCCAGTGCCCCTTTTGCTTTCGGCGAGTCTCTGGAGAAGCCCTCCAGGATGCGTATGAAGCCACCGTTAGCTTGACGAGTTTGCAGAGTTCGGCCCGCGATTGCGAAGTTGAACTCTCACCCGTCGACGCGATGACCGATCAGGTCTTCGGACACTTCAAACTCGATAAGCAGCTTGGACAAGGCGGCATGGGTGCAGTCTATCGAGCGCTCGACACATCTTTGCAACGCTACGTGGCCGTAAAGGTCATGCGCAAGAAAGGGGATGACTTTTCCAAACGCGTCGACGATATGCTTCGCGAAGCCGTCGCACAAGCAAGGCTGAATCATCCCAACGTCGTGACGATCTATTACGTGGGTCGTCAGGAAGAAGAACCCTTCCTGGCCATGGAACTTCTCCCAGGCCCAACTCTTGCCGAACGCATCCGACGCCAAGGCGCTATCCCTTATCCCGAGGCGATCGAGTATTGCATCCAAGTCGCCTCGGCCCTGCGTCATGCGACCATATTCGATCTGATCCATGCGGATATCAAACCCGCAAACTTGATCTTCGCAGGGGAAGGCCGAGTCAAGATATCCGACTTTGGTCTTGCTCGCATGCAGAAGATCGATGCAAGCCAAGGCAACGCATTGGCCGGCACTCCAGCCTACGTTGCACCGGAACTGCTCCGAGGCGGAGCTTACAGTATTCAATCGGATATGTATGCCTTGGGTGTGACCCTCTTTGAAATGGTCTTCGCTCGATTACCGATCGAGCTTAAAGGGGAGTCTTTGCAAGCCAAGTTAGATTCGCTTTTAGCTTCTGAGATTGCGTTCCCCAACCCTTGGCCAGCCGCCTTGCCTCGGGAGTTTAAGACTCTCCTGCAGCGGCTCTTGGCACGCAACCCTGAGGATCGTTACTCGAATTACGATAAGTTGCTCGAAGCCCTCCGAGAGATCGCACCGGTTAGCACGACTCCTGCCGGATTTGCTCCGCGATTGATGGCTTACTCGGTCGATCAAATGTGTCTATTGGCAGCCATGGCGCCATTTGCCATCTCGATTTTCAGCATCCAAGCCTCGCGAATCGATAGTAGACAACTTTTGATACCGATCCTCGCGTTTGCTTCATTGATCGTCCCGGCCCTATACCTGTTCTTGATCTACAGGGGTTGGCCATCGTTAGGCAGATACCTGTTTCAACTCAGGATCGTCGAGGAACATGGCCTGCCTCCAAGGCGCGAACAGCTCGTTCCACGCGAAGTTCTCCGAAATGCTTTCGCTTGGTTTTTTCCGCTGGCTTTGTATATCTCTTTGCAGTCGGTATCGATTTCCAAAGGGATCGAATATTCCTTGATCGCCGTCCTTGGCTTAAACTCCATCGCCCTGTTTTTGCTAGGAAGACGAAAAGCTTTGCACGACTATCTGTGCCATTCGAACGTCGTGCTGGCGATCAACAAATCCCACTCAAGAACTTAACCGACAGCCAGCCATGCAAAGCATCCAAGTCTCCTTGGGCCAGCGATCCTATCGGATCTTCATCGGTACTCCAGGCGCCCAAGATCTGGCAGTTGCACTTCGACAAAACTGCCCTGACGCATCCAAAATGATTCTTGTCGCGGATCAAAATGTCTTGCCGATGGCTCTGAGAATCCGAGAGGCTTTTGCAGTTTCCACAAGCGATGCGGTCATCATCGAAGTACCCAGCGGGGAAGGGAGCAAATCAGTAAGAACTCTGGAAAAGCTTTGGCAACAAATGGCTTTTCTCAAAGCCGACCGCAAAGCGATCGTCGTAGCTCTAGGTGGTGGTGTCGTAGGGGATCTTGCCGGTTTCCTTGCAGCGTCCTGGAATCGAGGCATTCGACTCGTTCAGATCCCTACAACCTTGCTGGCCATGGTCGACAGCAGTGTCGGCGGAAAGACGGGTATCAATCTTCCCGAGGCCAAGAACGTGATCGGTGCATTCTGGCAACCGAGCATGGTGTGGATCGATCTGCGGTCGCTCGATTCCCTTCCCGAAAGGGAATACCGAAGCGGTCTTGCTGAGGTTGTCAAATACGGCGTTATCTTGGACCCAGAATTTTTTGGCTGGCTCGAATCCAACGTCGATTCGATCCTTGCAAGAAAAACCCAAACACTCGAAACCTTGGTCAAGCGTTGCTGTGAGCTCAAAGCCCAAGTTGTCGCGGCCGATGAGCACGAGACGACGGGACTACGTGCAATCCTCAACTACGGACACACCTTTGGACACGCCATTGAGACTCTTGCAAAATACGGAACCTATTTGCATGGCGAAGCGGTCTCGATCGGCATGACCATGGCCGGCAGGCTTGCTGCCAACCTCGATCGATGGAAGGAGCAAGATCTCCAACGCCAATCTCAATTGCTTACTGCTCTAGGACTGCCGATTGAATTTCCGACTTCGAGCAAACCGATTTCACCCGCGTCGATGCTCGAAGCGATGATGCTCGATAAAAAAACTTTGCATGGCGGATTGAGATTGATTTTGCCAACCAAGATAGGACATGTCGAGACGGTCAAGCAAGTCCCTGATGAGGCGATTGTGAAAGCTATCCTAGGATGACTTTCCGTCGGGCTTCGAGCCAGTCGATCCAGGGGTCAAGTCCGGCGAGTGTTTTTCCGGAGGTCTCGAAAACCTCGATCCCAGGTCTGACGGTTTGAAGGTTCGTGACGGCACTGCTGAGATCAAACTCACAAGCCTCTGCCAAATCCATCTTTGTGAGCAACACAACATCGCAAGTATTAAAGAGCCCTGGATACTTCAGCGGCTTATCTTCCCCCTCGGTCACGCTGAGCATGCCAACGCGCAGCGACTCACCTAAATCCCAACTCGTCGGGCAAACCAAATTGCCGACGTTTTCGATAAACAAATGATCGATCGGGCCAAGCTCCCAATGGTTCCAATGCCGCTGAACCATTTCGGCCTCCAGGTGGCACAAGCCGTGTGTCATGATCTGCCGAACCGAAGCCCCGCTGCGACGCAACCGCTGCGCATCGCGATCGGTCTCGAGATCGCCGACGATCGCTGCAACATTCAATCCGCGTTGGATCATACGACCCAAGGTTCGCTCGAGCCAAAGTGTTTTTCCCGAACCAGGACTACTGACCCAGTTGCTCACGAAGATGCCTTGGGATAAGAAACTTGCTCGCATCTGCCTAGCCAAAGTATCATTGGCTTTGAGGATCTTGGTGCGTACTTGCAGGATTCGTGGTTCCACGCTCTAGGTTCCTTGCTGGTCTAGGAGTTCAATCCACTCGACACTCATCTCTGAGAGCCCATCGAGCAGTTCTAGTTTTTCCCCGCACCAAGGGCAGTTCTGCGGATCGCTTTCGGACTGCTTGCTCTGATCGAAGGATTGTTGGCAAGTCTTGCAGATCCAAACTTCCTCGATCCGCTCGATGTCTAAACGGACATTGCAAAAGGGAGTCTGGTCGGTCACCCAACGGAAACTGTTCTGGAGCGATTGTTCACCAACGCAGCTCCAAGCCCCCAGACGGATTCCGATGGCGATCGCGTTGCCCTGGGGTGCGTGCGCTTGTAGGATCTTAAAAATCTCGTTAGCGATCGAGAGTTCATGCATGCAAGTCTCCTTGGTCAACGCTCATGGTATCCAACTCTCTGAATCGAGGCTATCATAGCGGCAAAGGTTGATTCAAAACACCAACCCACTTGCAACAGTATCCAAAGACCCTCTGATGTGCTTGGCTATCCCTGGACAAATCGTAAGCATTGACACCTCGGGCACGCTGCGCATGGGCCGGGTTGACTTTGGAGGGGTGATCCAAGAGATATGCTTGGAATACACCCCGGAGATTGCCGTAGGGGATTACGCGATCGTCCACGTGGGATTTGCGATCGCCAAGCTCGATTTGGATCGAGCCAACGAGATCCTTGCGACCATCGACCAGTTGCCTTTGGGCTAAGAGCCATGCAAGCAACCGATTTTGGAAATCCGAACCATGTGGCTCTTTTAGTTCAGCAAATCCGAGCTAAGACGACTCGCCCTTGGACGATCATGGAGGTCTGTGGAGGCCAAACCCATGCCATCCTGCGTTACGGTATAGATCAACTCTTGCCCGACTCCATTCGCATCGTGCACGGTCCGGGCTGTCCCGTTTGCGTCACACCGATCGAAACGATCGATCAAGCCATTCAGATCGCAAGTACACCCGGTGTTATCTTTTGCACGTTTGGCGACATGCTGCGTGTTCCGGGATCTGACGGGGATTTGATGCAAGCCAAGAGTCGCGGTGCGGATGTTCGCATCATCCACTCTCCGATGGAAGCCTACCAACTGGCACTCGCCGAATCGAACCAAACAGGATCGAATCGCCAAGTCGTATTATTCGCCATTGGGTTTGAAACCACCGCGCCCGCGACTGCTATGGCGATTCGTATGGCCAAAGAGAAGAACCTCGATTGCTTTAGCGCCCTGGTCTGTCATGTCCTGGTGCCACCGGCTCTCGAAGCGATCTTCTCAGATGAAAACCACGGGATTGACGGACTCTTGGCTGCCGGCCATGTCTGTACGATCACCGGCTATCATTCGTACGACGCAATCTGCAATAGGTTTGGTATTCCGATCGCTATCACGGGCTTTGAACCGGTCGATCTGCTTCGAGGCATTTGGAATGTTGTCGAGCAACTCGAAAGCCAGCCACGCAACGATCGAGTGGTCAATGTCTATGAGCATATCGCAACGATTCAGGGCAATGCGCACGCTCAGCAAACGGTCGACGAGGTCTTTGCTCTGTGCGATCAAACCTGGAGAGGCATCGGCATCCTTCCTCAAAGCGGACTTAAGCTCAAAGAAAAATATGCTCTTTACGACGCTCAAAAGCGTTTTTCAATCCGCAGCGATCGATCCACTGAAGCATCCCCGTGCCGAGCTGCAGATGTGCTACGTGGGAAAATTCGCCCAGTCGAATGCCCAGCTTTTGGAAGCCTGTGCAATCCCGGTAATCCGCTGGGTGCTCCTATGGTTTCCAATGAAGGGGCTTGTGCCGCCTACTATCTGTACCAATCGATTAAAGAGGACAAGAGCCAAGACTTGGAGGTCGATCGATGAGTCTTCAAGACTGGTCGTGTGGAGTCCCTAAATCCAACAGCGAAACGATCACCTTATCGCATGGCTCGGGGGGCAGACTCTCGGCAAAACTCATCGAAGAGGTTTTTTTCAAGCACTACCTAAGCCCGGAGCTTAGCGCCCGCAACGATAGCGCTGTGCTCGACTGGAGTTCTGATGGCCGAGTGGCTATGAGCACCGATGCGTTTGTCATCCAACCTTTGGAATTTCCTGGGGGCGATATCGGTAGCTTGAGCGTCTATGGAACGGTTAACGATTTGGCAGTTCAAGGAGCCAAGCCGATCGCACTTTCGATCGCTTGGATCCTCGAGGAAGGGTTCCCACTGAGCCAACTAAGCCAGTTGGCTTGCTCGATCGGCAAAGCGGCTGCAGAGTGTTCGGTTCGGATCGTCGCTGGGGATACCAAAGTCGTCGAGCGAGGAAGGGGGCACGGTTGCTACATTACCACCACCGGAATTGGAAAAGTCCCAAAGGGGCTAGATCTAGGGCCCAGTCAAATCAAAGCCGGCGATTGTATTTTGCTCAGTGGATCGATCGGAGATCACGGCATGGCGATCATGAGCCAAAGGACTGGATTGGTTTTTGAGCCGATACTCAAAAGCGATTGCTCGCCCCTGCATACGATGGCCAAGGATTTGATCGAAAACATTCCAGGCTTGCGCGTCATGAGAGATCCGACTCGGGGCGGGATCGCAGCGACACTTAATGAGCTTGCGTCATCGAGTCGGTTGTGTTTCCAAATCGACGAAGCGCGTGTTCCAGTGCGGGCGCAGGTCAAATCTGCATGCGAGCTTTTGGGCCTCGATCCATGGATCGTCGCCAATGAAGGGAAACTTATTGCGATCGTCGCACCCGAGTCACTCCAAGCCGCTTTGCAGATCCTCAGAAATCACCCGTTGGGTTCCCAGGCATGTTGCATCGGGCAAGTCACCCAAGAGTATCGATCGAGGGTCATCGCAAGGACCGCTTATGGAACCCAGCGGATCGTGCCGATGCCCGAGGGTGAACTCTTGCCGAGAATTTGCTGAATCAGAAATTGCTTAGGCAGCGACCATCGGAGGGCTTTCACGCTCTTCCTTCAAAGGAAGTTTCGCTTTTCTACGCCAGGGTCGGACGACCTCCAGGGCAACGCAATAATCGAGGTTAGGGCGGAAGATCGTCAGGATCGCAAAGGGGAGGAACCAAGCCAGAAAGAGCCCACCGCCAAATCCGTGCCAGAATTGTGCTGCGGCCATCAACGCCGCCGAACAACCCATCAGGGTGGCCAAGTTCTTTTGGGCAGGCCATACAACAAAGGACATGCTCAAGATCACAAAGACAACAATGATCGGGATGCGGACCAGAGGATGCCAACCCAATCCCCAGATCCCGCCAAGATCTAGCATCTCGATATGCTTGATGCCGAACATGTAACCTAGGTTGACCAGGAAGTCTCCTTGCCGCGATAGGGCTATGGCAAGGATCAGCATGGCCACCGAAAAGACGAAGCCCAAGGCGAATCGGCGTACACCTCGCTGCCAATAGAAGCTGCACCAAAGCGGTAGCAGAAAGAACGGATAGTAGACCACTCCGGCAGCCAATCCCAAGAACAAACCGGCTAGAAAAGGCTGACGGTACATCAGGATCGCCAAGAGAAGCAGCGAGCCAGGGACCACATGATCGACACTGCCGGCAGTGTGGGCCGTGTAAGGCAACATCAAATACAGAGTCGCTGTTCCGACACCGGTATTGAAACTACCGAAATGCCAATAACCGATCCCAACAATCGATATGATCAATATCAGATTCGCTCCGATGGCAAGGATGCGCGGCAGTAGTGCATTGAATGGCTGGGACTGTGGTTGAGCGACCGGAACACTCGATACCCCCGAGCGGCTCTCAGGTTCTTTTGCCGATTGCATCGTTTCGATGCTTGGAATCGATCGAATCAATACATTTCCCGGTCCACCGCCACTGACGAGTGCAGAACCTCCGAGTCCCAAAGCGCGGGGCCTGGGTGTACTGAGCGCGATGTTGACCATCAGGAATATCAGCAACGATATTCCTATAAACAGCATCCCTCCACTGTTTAGATTCGGTTCCAAAAGTGGTCGACGTACTATTCCCGTATCCCAGAGCATGCGAACCGCTAAAAGTCCGCAGCAGATCAACAGGATCAGAAACCCCCAATACATCTTCGAGTTTGCAACCCACGAGAGATTCTCCTTGGGCAAGCTTGAATCGATACGAGCCCGATCCGTCGAGGGATTCTCGTAGGTTGGGTCTAGGTCGGTCGTGTCCTTGGTCGAGTCAACTAGCGGTGTGCTTGCCGCCAAAGCATCCGACTCCTGTTGACCCTCGTAAACAAGCATGAAGCCTGGAATAAAAGCCAGGATCAGAAGGATGTCGAGGTTGCGCAAGGACCAGAAGCGGTAGAAGACAAAGAACAGTCCAATGAGTGAAAAAACCGAAAGGACAATCCATGAGGGTGGTTCAGTGATCGTGTAAGCCAGCGCAACGCCGTCGGTCAGCCACACGTCGGCTGAAAGTAAACTAGCTATGGGATAGACAGGCTGTCCGTTCATCGCATACGATTTTGACTGCGGCAGGCAACGGATGCACAATCGCATCCAAAGTGGCATTCGGAGTGCCCATCATACCGGGTTTTTACCTCACATGCAGTCGGAAATAGCGAAGAAATTCTCCGATTCCTTACCATTCCCCCCCAACAACCCTAACTGACAAGTGGCGACAAGTAACATGAAAGCATTGGTGAAACATCGCCGAGACGTAGGACTCGAACTTCAGGATGTCCCATTTCCTCAAGTCGGAATCAACGATTGCCTGATCAAAGTTGAGAAAACCGGAATCTGCGGAACCGATCTGCACATTTACAACTGGGACGCCTGGGCTCAAAAAACAATCCCCGTTCCGATGGTCGTCGGCCACGAATTCGTCGGCACGATCGTCGAGGTCGGTTCGAACGTCAAAGACTTCTTCCCCGGTGATGTCGTCTCCGGAGAGGGACACGTCGTATGCGGACGCTGCCGCAATTGTTGGGCCGGTAGGAGACACCTGTGCAAAGACACCAAAGGTATCGGAGTCAATCGAACCGGAGCCTTTGCTGAATACATCGCCCTGCCGATGACCAACGTTTGGCATCACCATGATGGCATCGATAGGGACATTGCCGCAATCTTTGATCCCTTCGGAAACGCAGTCCACACGGCGTTGCGATTCGATTGTTTAGGCGAAGACGTGCTGATCACCGGTGCAGGACCAATCGGGCTCATGGCTACCGCAGTCGCCAAACATGCTGGAGCTCGCCATGTGGTCATTACCGACTTGAACCCCTATCGACTCAACCTTGCCAAAACCATGGGAGCCACTTTGGCGATCAATCCCAAGGAGACCTCACTCGAGGATGCGATGAAGCAACTTGGGATGAAGGAAGGCTTTGATGTCGGCCTGGAGATGTCCGGTTCGCCTGCCGCATTCCGTTCGATGCTCGATGCGATGTGCCACGGGGGCAAAATCGCAATGCTTGGGATACCCTCAGAGCCGATCGCTATCGATTGGAATATCGTGGTCTTTAACATGCTCAACATCCAAGGCATCTATGGCCGGGAAATGTATGAGACCTGGTACAAGATGACCGTGATGCTCGAAAGCGGTTTAGATATCTCTCCAGTGATCACTCACCGGTTCCATTACACCGAATTCGAGAAAGGCTTTCAAGTCATGCAGCAAGGCAACTCTGGCAAAGTCATTCTCTCTTGGACATAATGTTGTAGATTTCGGAGAAATCCACGACTGATCCGTCCGATCCGTCCGATCTGTCCGATCCGTCTGATCTGTCCGATCCGTCTGATCTGTCCGATCCGTCCGATCCGTCTGATCTGTCTGATCTGTCTGATCTGTCTGATCTTGAATGCGAGCGACCTATGCGACTGGAAAAAACACATTGCGTTTTGCGATTGTTTATGACGGTACTTTGCGCGCTGGGTTGCTCGGATCAAACACTGCTAGGTCAAGATCCTGCGGATCCTAAAGCAATCGCATTTTTTGAATCCAAGATCCGACCACTGCTCGAAAAGCACTGCTTGGAATGCCACCAGGGCAAAGACTCCAAAGCGGATCTGGATCTTTCACACCCAAAGGGTTGGCAGGCCGCCGGCGTAATCAAACCGGGCGACCCCAAAAACAGTTTGCTTTTTACCGTCGTCACCAGCCAGGATCCTGATGTGCGAATGCCTCCACCGCCCAAAGATCCTTTGAGTAAAGCCCAACAGTCATCCATCCTCGAATGGATCTCTCAAGGAGCTTACGATCCTCGATCGCAGGTCCCAGAAAGCACCGAGTCGATCGGTCCAAAGAAGCGAAACCGAATCTTTGAAATCACCGATGAAGATCGTGCCTACTGGGCTTTTCAACCTCTGAATCTGCCGACTTGGGATAGCCCTCTGGGCGAGCTGAGCCCGTCGAAGAAAATCGATCTGCTTGTGGGTGATCTGAATCTCCAGACCGCCTCGCCTCGCGAACGGCTCCGACGGCTCTATCTGGATCTATGGGGCTTGCCACCAACCTACGAACAGGTCCAAGCTTTCGAACAAGACCCAGCAATCGAGCGTTGGAATGAAATCGTCGAGGAGCTACTTGGCTCCCTTCACTACGGTGAGCGATGGGGTCGATACTGGCTCGATTGGGTACGTTTTGCAGAAACCAACGGTTACGAACGCGATGGGCTCAAACCCCACGCTTGGAAGTACCGCGATTATGTCATCGATGCATTCGCCAAAGACAAACCCTACGATCAATTCATCATCGAACAACTCGCCGGGGATCAATGGGCAGAGTCTCAAGGCTACGGGCCATCGAACGAACCTGAGCTTTGGCGGCAAGCGGTGATCGCGACGGGTTTCTATCGCCTGCATGTTTGGGACGATGAGCCCGATGATACTCTGGCTGCCGAGTTCGATGATGCTGATGATGTGATGGTCACCATCGGCTCTGCATTCCTCGGACTGACGATCGGTTGTGCTCGATGCCACGATCACAAATTCGATCCGATCAGCCAACATGATTACTATTCGCTTTTGTCCTTCATGCGCGGCATCGATCCTTATGGGTTATCCAAAAAGGGAGGCGGTGGCCGAGGAACCGGTAAAATACAACGCTATTTGGTCTCCGATCAAGAGTCCGCCAGTTGGGAAGCAGATCGCCAAACGAAGATCGCTCAGAAGCAAAAGGAGCTCGAATCGTCGAGCGATCCTGCCGCGAGACTTGCAATCGAAGGCGATATCAAAACACTCCGAGATTCTGTCCCACCCTTCGAAGCTGCGCTGTCGGTCTGGGAGATCGGCCCGGAGCCTAAAGCGACCTTTGTATTGAATCGAGGTGATCCAAATTCACCCAAAGAACAAGTCCATCCTAAGACGCCAGAAATCTTACCGGAACTGCCTGTTGGCGAGAGCAAATCGCATCGACTCAAGCTGGCTCAATGGATCGCTAGTGAGAAAAATCCGATGACTGCCAGAGTTCTTGTCAATCGGATTTGGCAACGCCATTTCGGTATCGGTATCGTTCCGAGTATCGACGACTTTGGCACCACGGGTCAGAAACCAAGCAACCTGAAACTGCTAGATTTTCTTGCCAATGAACTGATCGCCTCGGGTTGGTCGATCAAACATGTACACAGGATCATTCTCTCAAGCGATAGTTACAGCAAGTCTTCTCGCCCAGCGGTCTCCTCGGAGGCATCCCTCTACGGTCAACCACAACTCAGACGACTCGATGCTGAATCGATTCGCGACTCGATCTTGAAGATCTCCGGACGACTGAGCAACCAACGCTCAGGCCCGAGCATTTACCCGAGCCTTACTCAGGAGGTCAAAGATGCCGCCAATCCGGTCTCGGTTTCCATGTGGCACGAAAGCCCCAAAGATCAGCAGGATTGCCGAAGCGTGTATTTGATCGTCAAGCGTTCGCTGAAAGTTCCTTTCTTGGAAACCCTCGATTTTGCCAATAGCACTTCTCCGACTCCAGTAAGGACAGTGACGACCACGGCTCCCCAAGCACTTTTGCTTTTAAACGACCCGTGGATGCATGAGCAGGCCGAGCATTTGTCCAAGAGAGTCTTCGATCGAGTCGGCATGGATCGCTCCAGGCAGATCGAAGCTCTCTGGCAGGCAGTCTATCAGCGGATGCCGACAGATCGAGAGATGCGTTCGGTTCTTGAATATGTGGGAAGTAACCAAGACCGATTCGTCAGCTTGTGTCGCGCTTTGCTAAACAGTAGCGAATTTATCTACATGGATTAACTCAATAATGCGTGCTGAAGACCATCGGCTGGATCGGCGTCGTTTTTGCACTTCTAGCGGTGCAGGTTTTGGATCGCTAGCCCTGCTTTCGATGCTGCGCGACCAACGCCTACAAGGGGCAACGCATCCGACCAAAGCCAAATCGGTGATCTTCCTGTTTATGTTCGGTGGTCCGTCTCAAGTCGATCTCTTCGACTATAAACCCGAACTTCAAAAACGCGATGGACAAACGACTCAAAACGAGTTTCGGCGCGGAACAAAAACCCAAGCGGTCTTGCAAGCAAGTCGGCGAACATTCGCACAACACGGCGAGTCCGGTCTGTGGTGCTCGGACGCTTTTCCGAACATCTCCAAGCACATGGATAAATTGGCGTTGGTCAAATCCCTAACGAGCGATTCATTTGCCCACGGCAGTGCCTTGCTGCAGATCAACTGCGGTAGGATTATCCAAGGTCACCCATCGTTGGGGTCTTGGATCACCTACGGTTTGGGTTCCGAGAACCAAAACCTGCCAGGTTATGTCGTGATGCTCGATCCGCGAGGAGGACCAACCAGCGGTGCTCCGAATTGGTCTAGCGGCTACATGCCCGCAGCCTATCAAGGAACCCTGATGCGTCCAGGATCGCAACCGATCCTGAATCTCAAACCACCTTCGAACATCGACTCCCCGGCCCAACGTTCTGAGATCGATCTGCTCAATGAGCTCAATCGCAACTATGCTCATAAACGAGCCGATTACTCGGAGCTCGATGCTCGCATCGCAAGTTACGAATTGGCTTTCCAGCTTCAAATGGCAGCCCCCGAAGCGATGGATCTCTCGCAAGAGACTGCCGAGACGATCGAAATGTATGGTATCAATGAGCCCAAGCCGCAGTGGCATCCGCTGGCGCTCGGTCCGAGCACCTTTGGTCGCCAATGCCTCATCGCTCGCCGACTTGTCGAGCGAGGGGTAAGGTTTATTCAGATTTACTCCGGTGGAGGAAACGCCGGCGGCCAGAACACTTGGGATGGCCATCATGGAATCGAGGAGAATCTCTCGCTCCATTGCCCGGAGGTGGATCGCCCCATCGCAGCCCTCTTGACCGATCTCCAGCAGCGAGGTTTGCTCGAATCGACATTGATCGTATGGGGAGGCGAATTCGGTCGTATGCCTGTTTCCGAGACGTTCAATACCGGTGGCAAACCTGGTGGACGAGATCACAACCCCAAAGGATTCACCTATTGGTTAGCCGGAGCGGGGGTCAAGGGTGGCACCAGCTACGGCCAGACCGATGAGCTTGGAGAAGCTGCTGTCGAAAACCCACGACATCTAAGAGACTTGCACGCAACGATCTTGCAATTGATGGGACTAGACCATCGCCGTTTGACTTACTTCCATGGTGGACTCGATGAGAAGCTCACCGGAGTGCTCGATGCTTCTGCGATTCACGAGATCATGGCCTAATCGCAAAAGCGAACTATTTCGTTTTCGCTAAGCGGCGTTGGCAATTGGCCAACGAGTCGAGGATCGCTTGATAATCGGCTACAGCCCCTTTACGAGGTCGGACGACTAAGTCGTATGAAGCTGCGAATGCGTGTTGCCGACGTCGAAAGGCTTCTCGGATCAAACGCTTCCAATAGTTGCGCACCACCGCGTTCCCGACCTTCCTGGACATCGATATACCCAATCGGCAGCGAGACTGCCCGTTGGGGGTTACGTGGATCACGAGGACCGAGTCGGCAATGACTCGCGAGGATTTGAAAGCCCGGTCGAAGTCTCGTTGTTTGAAGACCCGAGCGGACTTTGGAAATTCTTCCGACGGTTGATCAGCCATGCGCTTCGATCACAGCGCGATCAATCCATGATTTTCGCGTTGGCGATAAGCTTGAGGAATTCCTGGTTGCTCGGGAAACGCCCAAGCTGTTTGGTCAACTGCTCCATCGCATCGACGGGGTTCATCGAGTTGAGAGTTCGGCGAATCATCGTCACGGCATGATACGTCTCGGGATCGTGAAGGAGTTCTTCGCGCCGAGTGCCTGACTGAGTGATATCGATCGCAGGCCAAATGCGTCGATCGGCGAGCTTTCGATCAAGGACCAGTTCCATATTACCAGTACCCTTGAACTCTTGGAAAATCAGTTCATCCATACGAGAACCGGTGTCGACCAGTGCGGTTCCGACGATCGTCAGCGAACCACCTTCGGCAAACGCGCGAGCCGTCGCAAAGAGTTTCTTGGGAATGTCCATGGCTTTGATGTTCACACCACCGGACATGACTGGGCCTGAGTTGCCGACCCATTTGTTAAAGGCTCGAGCAAGTCTGGTGATCGAGTCCATGAGCAAGAAGACATCTTTACCCATTTCCGCTAATCGTCTGCAACGATCGACGACCAGTTGACTCAAGCGGACGTGCGAATCGACATCCTCATCGAGGCTGCTTGCGATCACTTCGCCACGTTTGACGTTCATCCGCATATCGGTGACCTCTTCAGGCCGCTCGTCGATCAGCAGAACGATCAATTCAACGTCGGGATAGTTCTGAGCAATCCCACGCGAGATGTCTTGGAGCATGATCGTCTTACCCGATCGCGGTGGAGCGACGATCAAGCAGCGTTGTCCGCGTCCTAGAGGAGCAAGCAGATCGATGACGCGGTTGGTAACCGGCTTGGTACCGACCTCGAGCTTGAGCCACTTTTCCGGGTTGACGGCAGTGAGTGTATCGAAGGACTTTACGTTGACGTAATCCTCGGGTTTCATCCCTTCGACGTCGAGAATTTCGCGGACGCGGGGACCTTGAGATCGTCGGCTCTGTTGCATCACAGCCCGAATCTTGAGCCCCTGTCGCAAACGGAACTTTTCAATCATCGTTCCTGGGACAAATGGGTCGGAGCGCTCGCGAGAGTAGTTGTTTTTCGGCGAGCGAAGGAACCCGTATCCATTCGGATGCATTTCGAGCATCCCGAAAAACTCTTCACCGGGTTCTTCTTGAGGGGCAGCTGGAGCCTCGGGACGAGGGATCGGATTGCCCTCTTCATCGAGTTCTGGCTCTTGATTGGTTTCCTCGGTGCCTTGGTTTTCGTCGTCACGCCCGAAGGCTTGTTGGTAACCCGGTCCATGCCTTCGTCGGGTTCGCCTAACTCGTGGTCGGGATCCTGAGGAACCGCCTCCACCCATGTCATCCCCATGCACGCGCGATCGGTAACGCTTCTTTTTAGGCATCGAAAAAATCCAGAAATCAACAGAGAAAAAAGAATCCTAGAGCACGCGGGAACATCGACCTCGAAGACCCGACGAAACTTTGCGGTCTAATAGCGTCCAACACTTCCTGGACGTCAAACAACTTGCCGAATGCAAACTTTGCCTACTGGATAAGCACTGCGATGCAGATAAGCACCGAGGACTTGATGAACGACTAAAGCGTCCTGCCAATCGCGACCCTAGACTAGGGACACAAAAGCACGTGAAACGAGGAGAAATCAACCGTTTCTGACCAGCAGTCACAAGATCTTAGGGTTTTTTGGAGGAAATGTCAAGCACCTTGGCCGGTGGACGAAACTCTTCCCCTCTTTTTTCACCGAAAACGTCCATTTTGCTCGACCGGCATCCTCGGCACATCCGATCTAACCGGAAATCGATGCGCCTAACTGCAGAGAAAATCCGTTCGTATCGCCAATCGCGGAGATCCTTGAATGAACCTGTCGAAATTTCTCCCAACCCTTCTAGGGTGCCTTCTTAGCTTAACGCTAGCAAATTTTGGGTTCGCCAAAGACTCCTCTGAAATCGCTTGGTCGGAAGATCTTGTCGCCACGATGGAACTGGCTCAGCGAACCGGCAAACCCGTGCTGGTCCATTTCTACGGCGACCACTGTCCTCCATGCCGTATGCTCGAAAAGAAAGCCTTCAAAGATCCTCAGCTTATCCAAGCCATCGGGGAGCATGTGTTGGCCGTAAGAATCAATGCCGAACGGGACACGAAAATCGCTGCACGATTTCGAGTCAATCGATGGCCAACAGACGTTTACCTCCATCCCAATGGAGATGAGATCTACAGGAACATCAGCGCCCAAGATCCAGCGGCTTACGAACGAACCGTCATGAAAGTCGCTGAAAAGAATCAACGACTCATCGGCCAACTCAAATCCAAACCATTCGAACCTACCCGCTCGGATCTTATGGCTGCCGAGCTTAAGGCTGCCGAGCCCGCAAATGAGGCGATGGAATCGAATAAAGGTGTTCGAGTCTCTCTTGCAAGCAGCCAATCAACGACGGCTCCGGCTAGCTCGCCCGTTGTCGCGTCACTCAAAGGACCCGCCCGCGTCCGACTCTCTGAAGCTGCCATATCCTCGGTCGATACTGCAGACGTTGCCATCAACAACCAAAGCCCACTTCCAACACCTCCTACCACGTCTTTGCAAGACCAACAACCCTTGGTCGTCGAAGCACCAGTGCCCAGTGTGGAAGTGCCCAGCGTGGAAGTGCCCAGTGTGGAAGTGCCCAGTGTGGAAGTGCCCAGTGTGGAAGTGCCCAGTGTGGAAGTGCCATTGCCAGCTGCTCCGAGCTTGCCACTAACTGCCGAGCCACAAACCACCGAGCAAATCGCACAGCCAACGAAAGTCGAACCCAGCTTGCCCACCGCAGTGGCCATGGGTGGATTTTGCCCAGTCTCCTTGGCCATGGCGATCGAAGCTTCGAAGACGGGAGCTACTTCGAGTCCAGCTTGGGTTCAAGGTCATGGCGATTTCGCCGTTCGCCATCGAGGTCGTGTATACCATTGTGTCTCAGAAGAGGCCTTATCGAAGTTTCTCGAAAGTCCCGATCTCTATGCACCAGTGTTAAGCGGTTGCGATTTGGTCGAATATTCCAAATCCGGTAAATGGATCGATGGTGACTGTCGATTCGGATTTATCGACAAAGAAACCGGACGAATCTTTCTTTTCTCCTCAAGTTTGAATTGCCAAGAGTTTGCACAGAACTGTGAGTCATACTCGTCTATGGTCGGCAAGCCTGCACAGCGCTGATGCTCCAAGATGCCTTGCCGTCCCATTCCCTAGAGAACCAGGACGGCAAGTATGGCCAAGAAATTTCGATCGACCAATCTCTTCGCTAGAGCCTTGGCATTAACGAGTGCCGCATTGCTTGGAAACGATGACCTCCAAGCCCAAGCGATCCATTGGCCCAAGCAGGATCTTGCGATCCCCTTCCAACTCAGTTCCGTCGGAACCCCGCCCGAGGTTCTGGAGTTAGAAGTCTCCGAGGATGCCGGTAAATCTTGGCAGAGTGTTGCCAAGGCCGATAGCAAACAGCGTCAGTTCCAGTTCCAGACTCAACGCGATGGAGCTTACTGGTTTCGCGTCAAGTCCTTGGATCGAAGCGGCCAACTGATCGACCAACCTGGCGAACCGATGCAGATCGTTATCGATTCGACCAAGCCCGACGGCCAATTGCTGATCGATTTGGATCGCAAAGGGGATCTGCAAGCCGAATTTAGAATCGTGGAATCTTCACTCGATCACTCCTCGATTCGTTTGGAGTATCAGACTGAACTCGACTCGGCCTGGAAAGAAGTCACCTGCAAAACCGACAAAGGCACGCAGGATCACGAGTGGATCGGGTCGGCAAGCTGGACGATCCCTCATCAAGCTACCCAATTGATCGTGAGGTTATCGGGTCGGGATCAAGCCGGCAATGCGTTCGAAGTCACTCGCATGCCCAAGCTACCTAAGACCGCGATGGGACTTGGCGGATCGATGAAATTCGCCAGCACTCGACAAGACTCAGGCCAAGAGCCCGTTGGTTCTGGAGTCGCAAAACCAACCTTGACTTTGCCAACTTTGCCCGGAGGTCTCAAACTAGCTCCCGCTGCTCCTAAGCCTGCAGCGCCCCCGGTACCCACATCGAATCCCGCTGCAAACAATCCCCAAATGTTCACCTCGACTGGTCTACCAGTTCGAAGCATCGAAAGCATTCCGCCTACGAGTTTGCTCAATAACAAAGACAAAGCCAAATCCAACGTCTCGGAACTGCCTGCTTTAGAGCCACCGATCCAATCTCAAGCAACCGCCAAGCCCAATGCGTTGCATTCTTCGAGCAAGTCTTTCGAACTCGATTATGCGATCGTCAATGATCCTGGTTCACCGATCGCAAGCGTTGAGCTTTGGGGCACGCTCGATCAAGGTAAAACATGGGAGCGCTGGGGTGTTGATGCGGATCGCGAAAGCCCCTTTGACATCGAAGTCGATACCGAAGGGCTCTTTGGGTTTCGGATGGTGATCGTTGGATCCAACGGGCTGGCTTCTCGTCGTCCTTTGCCAGGCGATTCGGCAGATGCTTGGATCTATGTCGATACCACGATGCCCAGAGCCAGGATCTTGAGCGCTCTGGCTGGCAAAGGATCCGATGCTGGTTCGTTGGTCATCGAGTACCAAGCGATCGACGATCACTTTATCGATCGACCAATCTCGCTGTTCTACTCCGAGACCATGCAAGGTCCTTGGGTGCCAATCACCCAAGGTGCAAAGAATCAAGGCCGGTTCGCTTGGTCGGGAGAAAGCCACATCCCCGAGAAGGTCTTCCTGAAGCTTCAGGCCACCGATGCGGCGGGAAATGTCGGTGAGCATGTGTTGGATTTGCCTGTCGATGTGCAAAGCGCCGCTCCTAGGGGCAAAATCCAAGGTTTCCGACCAAGGTAGTTTTCAACCGTTCGTTGTGAAACGCTTGGTCCTCAGGTTATAATCGCTGGGCGATGTTCGAAGGTGTCTTCTCAAGAACCGACGAGAGCCACAAGCCCCATGCGAAAGCCACAACAACTCTTTAGCCTGATCTGTGCGCTAGTTGTGTCCCTATTGACTGGGTTTGCTCTCACTGGGTTTGCTGCAGCAGAAGATCCGCCATCGGTACGGAAACTTGCAACAAAGCACCTTCCCAATGCCATCGAAGTTCCAGGGGGGCTTATCTCTGGCGGTTTGCCCGAGTCCCAAGAAGCCTTCGAGGAACTCAATCGCTTGGGCATCAAAACAATCATCAGTGTCGATGGTGTAAAGCCCAATGTGCAGATGGCACAAGCCTACGGAATGAGGTATGTCCATATTCCTCATGGTTACGATGGGATCGGCGAATCGACTCTGCAAACTTTGACCAAAGCCGTTAGCGAACTTCCCGGTCCGATCTACATTCACTGCCACCATGGTAAGCATCGCAGTCCGACGGCAACGGCGGCAGTCTGCATCGCACTAGGCACCATGGAAACAGATAAGGCCTTGCGAATTTTAGAGCTCGCTGGAACCAATCCTGCCTACAAAGGTCTTTTTCAAACCGTGCGCACGACCAAGCTTATCGAGCCTGCTGAGCTTGCCAAACTCCAGATCGATTTCCCTTCGGTGTGCCAAGTCCCACCGCTGGTCGATAGCATGGTTGCCTTGGACGAGACGTTTTCGAAACTCAACCGGTGGGCTCAATCGGGTTGGAAGTCCAAGCCCGATGTGGCAGTCGAGCAGATCGATGCGGCGCACGAAGCGGTTTTGCTCAGGGAGCACTTCGAAGAGATGCAACGGCTCGAAGATGTCTCGAAGTATCCTGCCGAGTTTGCTCGAATACTCAAAGAGTCCGAGCAAGCAGCGTTGTTTATCGAGAGCATGCTCAATCCGATCGGAGGCGATCGGAGGCTTAAGCCGATCCATCGCAAGGCTCTTGAAGCCAACTGGACGACCATTCGTAGCAACTGCACGAGTTGTCATCAGCAATACCGAGACAATCCGAACTAGGCAGCCGTCCGGCGCTGCAGTTCATTCTGGAAAAAAGCGTTCGAGAACTCGAGGCTCTGTTCGTCCTCTTTATCTTAGTTGCTCTCGCTGTCCTTGCTCTTGCTGTCCTAACGCCGCAATACGGAATTCAAGCACGCATGCAAGAGCTCAAAGGAATTGTCGAACCGTTGGGGTTTGATGTTTTAAGCAAGCTAGACGACAAGTCTTCCGAACATTGCTCTGGGGAATCGAGTTGACGTTCCTACGCACTATTGCGCGGGCTAAACACCTTTCGAGCACGAGCGCCGTTTCACTGAGCACGAGCACGAAGCAGCCTGGAACCTAGTAAGGAATGATTGGAGCTCAGGCTTGCGGGGCTTGGTTGGGTTTGTTACCTCGCTATGTAGCTTTGCCGGTTTGTGGCCCAGCGGGCCAGGATATAGGTAGCAAGCGACTTCAAAGGCTACGGTTTGGGGTATATTGTTCGGGTTGAATACATGCTTGTATCTACCCCGCCAATTACCTTTCTTGATGAGGTTCATCATGCAACGCCAGTCTCTTCATTTGACGAAACAAGGAATTTTTATTGCACATTGGGCGATCGAATTGACGGCTGGGATTTTGATCCTTCTGATCGTTTCAGGAATGTTCATGATCTCGCAACCCAATATCGCCATGCCGATGTTATGGATATCCGGTTTTTTGAGCACGTGGATCTACCCCTGTCTCCAAATGGCTCTTGTCATCGGAATCATGCTTACGATGGCTGCACCGAAAGCTTCCGGAGTGGCCCCATGGGGAATTGCTTGCCTGTCGCTTACCACGGTCGCGAACCTGTGGCCGACGATCGTTTACTGGAGAGATCTGCCTATAAGTTGGCTTGGTTCTTCAGGGGTTGGCATCATCCCGTTTTTACAAGCGATCCTCTTTACAGCGATGCTGCTGATGTTGGCTCGCTGGATTCTCAAGATAGAGCGATCCGACTCTCAAAGCCCATCGAAGGATCGTCTCGATGTGAAAAACTGGAGCACTGCGGTCTCCGGCTTAAAGACTTTACTGGTAGTGAGCCTCGTCTTCCTCGCGATCCTGTGTGCTTATGCTTTCGTTCCGAGTTTTCAGATCTTGATATTCCGAACCTTGGGCATGTCTTCGATGATCCTACCGCTCATTGGGCTCTTTGGGGTATTGATCTTGTTGGCGCAATTCAGTCGGCAGGTCTATCAAGTGAATCGATTGCTTAGAACCAACGCTAGCGACACCTTGGGGTCCGATGAGAGTTGGCGTGAAATCCCTTTGGACTCTCTGCGACCTTCCATCGTCCTTCCTGCTGTGCTAGCGCTGGCCTCCTACGGTGCTTACCAAGCGGCATCCTTTTGGCTTGCACCTGGATATCTGCAACGGCAAATCGCTAAAATGAAACTCGATTTCCCGACGATGTCCACTGACCCCTCCACTCCAGACGTATCGATCGGTACTCGTGCGCCAAATCTCATGTTGAAAACTCTCTCTGGCCAGGAGCTGAGCTTGGAATCCTTCAAAGGCAAAACGGTTGTCCTGAACTTCTGGGCAACCTGGTGTCCACCATGCGTCAAAGAGATGCCAGACCTTCAGAAACTCTCCGTGGATCTTGCGGATCAAAACACGGTTTTCATCGGAATCAGTAACGAGCCAGAAGACAAATTGAAAGAATTCGTAGATTCAAATGGAATCACCTTTCACATTGTATCTGGTTCTGGTTTTCCGGCACCTTTTGATAAGATCCGAGCTATTCCAACGACGTTTATTATCGATCCCCAAGGGGTCATCCAGGAGAAGTATGTCGGTTCGAGAACTTACAAACAGTTTCGAACTGCTATCGAAAAAGCATCTGGATCTACCCCGAGCCAAGCCGCATCGCCTCAGCTATAGTCCTTGGCCATCGTGCAATCTGCACGGTGGCGTTTGCATGCGGAGCTCCAAATAATTCCTTGACTAGGCCGCTGTAAGCTTATATTTCAATCGTGATCACTATGTCTAACTTTCAGATTCCACAACTGGCTCCGCCGCTTCCCAGATCCTATTGGGTTCTTGACCGAGTCTTTTTGGCAGGAGCTTATGCAGGACAAGCTGAACCGCGAGCACACAAAACGCGACTCTCTGGATTGTTTAACGCCGGCGCGAGGACTTTTGTCAATTTGATGGAGGAGGATGAGACCAACAATGACGGCAAGCCTTTTGTTCCGTATGAAAATTTGCTTCAGCAAATCGCTTCTGAAGCAAAAGAGCGAGTCGACTGTGTGAGATTTCCGATTGTTGATCGGCACATCACGACAACGGAGAACATGCGGAATATCCTCGACACCATCGACGGCTCGATCCAAAACAATCGCGCTGTCTATGTTCATTGCTTCGGTGGCATTGGTCGAACGGGAACGGTAGTCTGCTGCTGGCTACTTAGGCATGGACATGCCACTAAGGATAACGTTTTTGATGTGCTCGCCATGTTACGCAAAGCAGACACCGAACGTGCTTGGCGTGCTGCTCCAGAGAACGATACGCAAAAACAATTTGTGCTGAATTGGCCCGAGGGACTGAAGCGATCTAAAACGACGAAGCTAAGAACTGTAGCTTTAAGGAATGATTGGTTTACCAAGCTCACTGGCTTTTCCGAACGGTCACCCGAAGAAGTTCGCGAATGTATCGAAGTGCGGGAAGACCAACTCACCTCACAGGTCAACGGCCTGACTTATCAATGCGGTCGACTCGAGATTGTTTCTTTGAGCGAGCTCCGCAAACGAGTGACTCCTTTGGGTGGTCGGTCCGGGAATTTGACTATTTCGGAACTTGTGGGCGATGCCAAGGCTCTCCATGCAGATGCTGGAAACGCGGGTTGCGTTTTTCAAGTCGCCTCTCAATTCAATTTGCTCGAAATGGTTTCTCCTAGCGTCATGCCAGAACAAGGAATTGGTATCTATGAAAGCGATCCGACACAAGGGCCCGCTTGCGCGATCGCTTGCGGCGCAGGGACGATCTATCGCAATTACTTCGTTGGCTTAAACGGACAGATTGGGCAGTCCGAAACCAATCAAGTCGATTGCTTAGCGGATGTGGGTAACGCATTGGGGAATAACGATAATCGACTATGGAAGATGCGAAATGGTTATGCACTGCCGTCTGCCGTCGGACTTAAGGAAGTCACTACGAGGCTTCAAAGCATGTCCGAAACAGAGCTTGATGCAATTCGGGAGAAATTACAAATCGGCGTTCAATGGGATACGCAGGTCACTTTTAAGGGCGCCAAGCACTTGGTCACGCAAGTGTATTGCTCTGCTTTGCCGGTAGCTTATAGCGCATTGGCTTCGGCTCAGTGGGAACCCTTTGCAAGATTGGTGTTAGAAGCAGCATACGAGGCAACGCTTGCAGTAACTCTTCTAAATGCAGAAAAAACGGGTAAAAACACTGCTTACCTAACTCTTCTCGGCGGAGGTGCATTCGGAAACGATCAGACGTGGATCCTCGATGCGATTCGTCGTGCCGCAACCATGTACAAGGAAGAGGATCTTGAACTGAAGATAGTGAGCTTCAACCGGTCCGATCCAATGGTTCGCAATTTTTGTAATTTGAGGTAAGACCGAAAACGGTTCGAACATTACGGGCGTAGAGTTATGGTTCAATTGTGCCGTTCCGCTTTTTAAAAAACGATTATTGACTGCGGGCGTTGTTGGCGAGATTGTCGCTTTCGTCTAGCTTAGGGTCGCTTTTGCTTAGATGCCCGTAACGGCCTGCGGCCCAAAGTCCCGCTCCGATCGCGCCCGCATCATCCCCTAACTCTGCGATCTTGATCTTGCAAATGTCCTCGTAACACTCAAGCACGTTCTCCGATACTACCTTCTTGACCTCCTCAAGATACAACTGACTCAGCGCCTCGACCAATCCACCCCCTAAGATGATTACCTCCGGGGTTAGCATGTGTATCAAATTCACCGCTGCATAACCAATCGTTCTTGCCGCACGACGCACGACCAGATCGACTTGCTCGTCCCCACCCTTGACCGATGCACTCAAGACCTTGCTGCGGATCTCTGCCAAGTCTGTGCCAGCAAGCTTCGATAACACCGGAGCTTCGTTGCGATAAGCCAGCTTGGCACACTGAGCAGCAATCGCCAAACGACTCGCTTCGCTCTCGAGAGTACCTCCCATCTTCGTGCCGCTGGTGTGCTCGCTCGAAGTGATCTTGGTGTGCCCTATCTCCATCCCTGTATGGGACTTGCCTCTCAAAATCTGGCCATCGTAGACAAAACCACCACCGATTCCGGTACCCGGAAATATCCCCGCGACGCTGTAAGCTCCCTTGGCCGCTCCGCAGAGATACTCGCCATAAACCCCCGCATCGACATCGTTGAGAATCGCCGTCGGTCGACCAAACGCTTCCTCGATGTGCTTGGCGAGCGGCACATTCTTCCACTTCAAATTCACTGCCAAGTGAACGATTCCCTTCTCCATGTCGACCGGGCCCGGACACCCGATCCCTATGCTGCTGACCCTCTCAGGCTCGATCTTGGCATTGACGAGCGTTTCGCGGATCAAGTCGATCACACGAGCGATTCCCGCCTGCCCCCCATCAGCCCCTTTGGTCTTCTTGCGCTCGCGGTGCAGCACCTTTTTTTTGTGATCCATCAAGACGCATAGCATCTTGGTCCCACCCAAATCAAAACCGCAGTAAATGTTTTCGCTCATGGATTTCGCATCGAGACTCGATTAGCAACAGGAAATCGCCGGAGGAAAATTTATCCCTCGAATTGTTCCAGCACGTCGATTATAACCTCAATCGATCTTTCGGTTGGGTACAATGCCTACTGTACGATTCATTTCTCGCCCGCTGACGTTCCCACTTTTTGACCTACCAGTTTTGAAATCGGTTCTATGACGATCCTCACCGTTGTTGCTCGACGTTCCTCCAAAGCCACTTGGTTCGCTTTGTGCCTGATCCAATCGCTTTGGTTTGCCTCCTGCCCACTGTTGGCGCAGCGCGAACTCAAGGACATCCCTGTACCAGATCCAGAGGTCGAAAAATCAACCTTCGTCGTCGACGATGGCTGGAAGGCCGAACTCTTTGCGGGGGATCCGGCGATGGCCAAGCCGATCCACATGAACTTTGATAACCACGGTCGACTCTGGATCGCTTCGAGCGAAACCTATCCGCAAATCAAACCCGGTGAGCCATCGAATGACAAAATCCTGATCCTCGAAGACTCCGATAAAGACGGCAAGACCGACCGAACGATCGTCTTTGCCGACGGACTCCTGATTCCGACTGGCGTCCTGCCTGCCAACGACGGGGATACCGCAAGCGCCTATGTCGTCAACAGCGACCAACTCCTGTACCTACGCGACACCGACGGAGATCTAGTCGCCGACGAAAAGAAAGTCGTCCTGGCCGGATTCGGTACCGAAGACACCCACCACTTGCTCCACTCTCTTCGCTGGGGGCACGACGGCTGGATCTACATGAACCAATCGATCTACATCCACTCCCATATCGAAACACCTTGGGGTGTCGAGCGGCTCAACGGTGGTGGTATCTGGCGATTCCACCCAGAAACCAAACGCCTTGAAATCGTCGTTCGAGGTTTCGTCAACCCTTGGGGTGTCCACTTTGATCGCTATGGTCAAATGTTCGCTACAGACGGTGCCTATGGCGAAGGGGTCAATTACACCTTCCAAGGAAGCGTTTTTGTCACGGCCGTCGGAGCCAAACGGATTCTAAGCGGTCTGAATCCAGGCAGCCCTAAGCACTGCGGGCTGGAAATACTCTCTGGCAACCACTGGCCCGAATCGATCCGCGGTTCGATGGTCACCAACGACTTTCGAGCACACCGCGTGTGTCGATTCAACGTCTCCGAAGACCGCTCGGGTTACGAATCGGTTCAACAAGCCGAGCTGATCAAAACGCCCCACGTCGCGTTCCGTCCTATCGATGCTAAACAAGGTCTCGATGGGGCTTTGTACATTGCCGATTGGTACAACCCGATCATTCAGCATGGCGAAGTCGACTTCCGCGACCCACGCCGTGATCGCACCCATGGTCGGATCTGGCGATTGACCCACAAGGATCAAAAGCCTGTCGAAAATCAACCGATCACCGCCAAAGATCCAATCGAGAAAAATCTCCAGCGACTCGCTGATGATGCGGATCTGGTAAGGCTCTTTGCAGGGCAAGCACTTCGGCGGCAAGTCCGAGCTTCGTCGACGGCCAAATCCAGCCTCGATGCCCACGTGCAGCAAGTGGCCAAGGATGCAAGCCGAGGCCTCGAGCACCTGGAACTCTCGTGGGTTCTCGAAGGCTTAGGCAACTTTGATCTAACCCTTCAAAAAGCTCTTCTTCAATCCCAGGATGGACGACTCAGGGCAGCCTATACCCATCAAATCGCTAACCAAATCCGATGGGTCAAAACCAGCCAATTCGGTTCGCTCGATCCTTCCCAAATCGGTCAATGGACCGCTCTTGGGAAGAACCTCGTCCAAGACGAACATCCCCGCGTGAGGCTCGAAGCGATCCGATTGCTCTCGCAGCTTCCGAGCGTCGAGTCGGCCCAGGCCGCCTGTCTTGCTCTTCACAAGCCGATGGATCGATTCTTGGATTTTGCGCTCTGGCAAACCATGCGAGACCTCTCGAGCGTGTGGCTGCCCGAGTTTCGATCCGGTAAATTCCGCTTTGGCAACGATCCATCGGCAATCGCCTTTGCATTGAAAGCCGTCGAAGACCCCAGTACCATCGACGCGGTTTTAACCATGCTCGATGAGAAGCTTGCAAGCGATGCCCCAGCTAATGCTCAAGCGGCACGATCGACGATGGCTATCTTGGTCGCAGAGTTGGGCAATGGTCCTCAGCAAGCCAAGCTTGTCGATCGTCTGATCGATCCTGTTTCGCCGACGGTGCTTCCCGACGAAGCTCTCCGAGGTCAGTTGCTCCAAGCCGTTTTGGATGCGTCGCTACGTCGCAAAGAAGCCTTGGCAATACAGCCAAGCACGATCGAAGCTTTGAGCAAATTGGCCGAACAAGCCATTGCCAGGGACAAGAACAACGAAGCTTTGGCACCTACGGATCTGGGGCTTGCCGCTCTCCGAAGCCTCGGGCCATGGCGCGTTGGGGGTGCAAGGCCTCGCATCGAAGCCGTTAGCCAAGATGCCGGCAGTTCCTCGACGGTTCGCATCGCTGCGATTCGAAGCCTCGCGAGTCTCGGTGATGATCCGGCCAAGGAACTCGTCAACCAATTGACCCAGGATCAGAACATCGATGTTGCCATCGCTGCGATGGAAAGACAAGCCGACTCGAACTTTGCAGCCGCTGCGAAATCCCTCGTCGGACGGTTGGTCAAAGACCCATCGCGTGCTGAAGCACTCAGTAATGCCGCTGCCGGTTTCCTCGGTCGCAAAGATGGAGCTCAGAACTTACTCGGTGCCCTTGCGGGTGTCTCGATCGATGCATCTGCAGCCCGGCAGCTTAAATCCGCTTTGCGCAAAATGAATGCACCAGGCGATCTGGTTCAAGCCATCGATGCAGCGGGTAAGCTGCAAGAGAACCGATGGGTTCTCAACGACGAGTTGAAAAACAAATGGCTCGAACTTGCCAAGACCCAAGGCGATCCGGTTCAAGGTGAATGGATCTACCGACGCAACGAACTCCAGTGCATTCAGTGCCATAAAATCGGAGGCGTCGGAGGATTGGTTGGCCCAGATTTGACGAGCATCGGAGCGCAGGCTCCCGCAGACTATCTCCTCGAATCCTTGCTCAATCCTGCTGCCAAAGTCAAAGAAGGATACAACGCCAAGCTCGTTCGTACCGATAGCGATGAAGTCTATGCAGGAATCCCAGTGCGCGAATCGGATGACGAAGTTGTCCTGAGGCTCGCCGACGGCAAAGAGGTCACGATCGAAAAAGGTGACATTCAGGAGATCAAAGAGTCACGCTCGCTCATGCCCGATGGACTCTTGGACTCGCTGACTCAAGAAGAAGCGATCCATCTATTGCGATTCATCACCGAGATCGGAAAGATCGACGGCAAGATGCTCGTGGCCAACAACGGTGCGATTCGCCAATGGGAAACGTTGCTTTGGACCGAGAAAGCCCACGTGCTCTTTAATCGAACCAGCTTTGATTCGATCAAAGGCGATCAATCGAACTTCACTTGGCAACTCCATCCGGCTTTGGTTTCCGGAGGTGTTCCCATGAAGTCGTTGGCCAGCTTCCGTCCTCACCCAGGGGTTCCGAACCATACATTCCTGCGAACCAAGTTGAACATCACTCGGGCAGGTGATGTGGTGCTCGATTTCGGCAATGCGCCCAAGGGGAGTATCTCACTGTGGGCCAACGGCAAGCCGGTTCCGGTCGATGGCAAGAGTGTCAAGCTCCCCATGAGCGAAGGAGAGCAATGGGTCTTTGTTGGAGTCAATCGAGACATCCTCGGCGAAGAGTCCGTGAGCATCTCGATCGATCCAAACTTGACGACGGCCAAGCAGTAGCGCAAGTGCCAGAAGGTGGTTTTCAAGGGTAGGACTTGGTCCTACTTTTTCGGGACATCCAAGCTCAAGCGGGCGTCTTGGGGTTTGGCTGGGTCGATATTTCGATCATAATCAAATGCAGAGTGAGCGTTCTGATTTCTCGATTTTCCCCCACCCACCCGTGCGAGCATCCCCATGGCTTCTTCCCACCGCGCCGATTCCCCGAGTCGAACCAATCGTTCCCGTCGTGAGTTTCTGATCCGTTCGGCCGCAGCTTGTGCAGCCGGCTCTAGCCTCTTGCACTTGTCCTCTCAAGCACTTTGGGCAACCCACCCGGTCTTGGCCGCACGAGAGACGGCTCAAGGTTTTTTAACAAGCCTTTCGAGCCAGCAGCGCTCGATGGCTCAGATCGACTTCAAAGACAAGAAGCGATCCGAGTGGCATTTTATCCCGATGGAAACTCGCAAGGGTTTGCCGCTGCGTGAAATGAGCGACACCCAGCGCACGGCGGCCATGGGACTCATGGCTGCGATCCTTAGCGAGTCGGGTTTCCGACGTGCTGTCGATATCATGGCCTACGAAGCGATCCTCTTGGAGCTCGAAGGTCCATCGCAAGCCAAGCGCCGCGACTACCAAAAATTCTATTTTGCCGTCTATGGCAACCCTGAACCTAATTCGGATTGGGGTGTGAGTGTTGAAGGCCATCACTTGTCGATCAACATGACCTATCAGGGAGACAAGATCGTCGATTCAACCCCTCAGTTCTTTGGCGTGAACCCAGCACGACTGCTCAAGGACTTCGAAACACCCGATCCGCTTCAAAGCGGATCCAAGACCAAGTACACATCAGGAACAAGGCTGCTGTTGCCTGAGGAACAAGCCGCTTACGAGTTGCTCGGAAGCTTGAGCAAAGAGCAACAGTCCAAGACGATCTTCGATGCGGAGAGTCCAGCGGACATCCAATGGGCAGGCGAACCGCAACCAAAGAATGATAAGCCTGTTGGTATCCAAGCAACCGGCTTGCAAGCTGAGCAAAAGGCCAAGCTCAAGGCGATTCTCGATGCGTATTTTTCGACGATGCCCCAAGCGGTAGCTCAGGAGCGATGGCAAATTGTCGACAAGGCCGGTATGGATCAAATCCATTTCGGTTGGGCTGGAGGAACCGATCCAAAGGATCAGCACTTTATCCGCATCCAAGGCCCGACGTTCATTGCGGAGCTTTGCAACTATCAGACAGATCCTCAAGGGACCAAGGCCAACCACATCCATTCCGTGTGGCGCGATTTGGGTGGCGATTTCAACCTCCCGATCGGATCGAATTAGCGGCTGATGAACACGCTGTTCCTGCCAGAACTCCGAGAAATGCTTGCGGAGGATCGCACCGACGAACTCCGCGAGTTTTGCACTGCGCTTCACCCGGCGCGCACGGCAGAGTTCATGGAAGGGCTCGATAATCAGGAAATCTGGCGCGTTCTCCAGCACGCTCAGCCATCGTTGCAAGCGGAAGTCTTTCAGTACTTCGATGTGGATCGACAAGTCGATCTGATCGCTTCGCAAGACGAAAAGCAGATCGCGGTGCTGGTCACTCAGCTCCCTGCCGACGACGCGGTCGATTTGTTGCGCAAGGTGCCCGAGGCGCGTGTCGATGCGATTTTGGCGTTGGTGCCCGCACCGGATCGACGAGATATCCGCCGCTTGCAGACCTTCAAAGAAGGTACTGCAGGGGCGATGATGACCACCGAAGTGGCGTGTTTGTCCGAGACACTTACGGTTCGCCAAGCGCTCGATGAACTCAGTCGACAGGCAGAGCGGCTCGAAACGATCTACTACATTTATGTGGTCGATGATACGAATCATCTTCGAGGTGTTGTCAGTGGCCGATTGCTTATTTCCTCGATTGGTAGGCCCGAAACAAGGCTTGCCGATTTGATGAAGTCCGACGTTGTTTCGGTGAACGTCAATGATGACCAAGAGCAAGTCGCTCAGAAAGTGGCTTTTTATAATATCTTGGCTGTGCCGGTGGTCGACGATGGCAATCATATGATGGGGATCATCACCCACGATGACGTCATCGATGTGGTACGCGAGGAGGCTGCCGAGGATGTCCAAAGGATCGTGGCCGTCGCGCCTTTGAGCGAGTCCTATTTGCGGACGCCTCTTTTGGTCCTTTCATGGAAGCGAGGCTTTTGGCTTTTGATCCTATTCTTTGCCGCTCTTTCGACTGCATTTGCATTGAAAATGTATCAGTCCTGGCTCGACAGCTATGCTTGGCTGGTGCTTTTCATTCCGCTGATTATCAGCAGCGGGGGAAACTCTGGGAGTCAGAGCTCGACCTTGATCATCTCTGCACTTGCAACCAAGGACATCGAACTGAGCGACTGGGGGCTGATCGTCAAGCGAGAAATTGTCATGGGGTTGCTCTTGGGTGGGATCATGGGATCGATCGGTTATTGTTGCGCATTGGTTTTGGCACCTACGCACACCCAAGCGTTGATCATTCCCATTACGATCTTGTGCGTTGTGCTCTGTGGGACTTGTATGGGAAGTGTACTGCCGCTGATGTTCAAACGCATGGGTCTGGATCCTGCGATGATGAGCAACCAGTTTGTCGCGGGTCTGAGCGATTTGCTTGGGATTCTCATCTATGTCAACGTGGCTCTGCTGTTTCTGAGTTAGACCAGCGATGGCAAGGATCAAAGCGATTCCTCGGCAACGCACCCATGGTAGCTATGGGCACTTTTTGAATCATCGCCAAGCTCAATCGCATTGCGGTAGGTTTCTTTACTACGACACTCGCAATTCCGATCCAGAGATCATCAAGACAACACGGATCGAGTCGCTTGATTTGATCGATGATACCGTTCGGGTCGTCTACGATACCCAGAGTCGATCCGAGTACGGGCCTGGGGTCGGAGCGGTCGTATGCCATCCGCTTCGCTCCACTATTTTGTTTATTCACGGCTTGACCAATTGCGATCAAGACCGACCCTATGGGATGACACGCCGGTTTGGGGCTTGGGCTAGCTTTGATCCGATGAAGCCTTCGGTGCAGATTTCAGCACTTGAATCTCGAACAATTGAATCCGAGCCAACTTGGGGCGTACTCTCGGGTGGCACCCATGCGCATAGTTTTTCGCCCGACGGACGCTGCGTGAGTTTCACTTACAACGATACGAAAGTGCCCGATCGACGCACCGTGGGTTTTGCTTTGGTCGATGCTTGGGAATCCAAAACCAGTCCCAATCCGGAGGTTAAACGAGTTTGCTATGAAGACAACTTCGAGGGGACTGGTTGGTCGGCACTGGCGCTAATACCCCAGGACGGCATCGAGTCGGCTCGGGAGGAATGTTGGGTTACCAACGCTTACGATGCTCAAGCACCTTTGAGACTTGCGATGATCGTGCGGCTTGCGACAAACCGGACAGATCCACAGTGGATCGATGAGATCTATGTGGCCGAATTTCCTCCCGAGGCTCGGCAGTGGCCCAAGATGTTGCAAGGGCCCATCGAAAGCAATCGCGAGCACAATGCAGAGCACTGGGGATTCGATGTACCCACAGGGATCCAGCTTCGTCGACTTACCTACAGCCAGTCGGCGGCTTATCCAGGTGTTGCGGGCCCTAGGCATTGGCTCCAAGCATCGTGTTGTGGTCGGTGGATTTACACGATGATGAAGGATTCGCGAGGGACCGTGCGGGTCGTTCGCCTTGGGGTGGCCGATGGTCAGTTGGATTGGATTTCGGAAAACCAAGAGTCCATTACCCATCCGCTAGCGATCGATCCCCAAGGGAGGCAACTGAGTTATTTGGTTGGCAATCGCTTGATCATCCTCGATTTAGCAACGGGCAAACAGACCGAAGTCCAGTGGGATACTCAGGTCTTTGGCCAGATCGTCGGAGCGGTTCAGTTTTTGAGAAACTCGCAAGGGATCTTCTGGAATGCCAGGCCTAACGGTTCGCCTTGGCTTCAAATCTGGACAGCGTCCCTACAATAGCCGGTAGAACTATCTGATCACGTGAATTTATGTGCCCGCCACGGCTTGGCCACCTACGAGAAACCTATGCAAAAACGAAGTGACATCGGCGGGATCATCCACGTCTATCAGAAGTACAATCCGACGGAATTCCCAAGTCCGTTGGCCGAGCCCGACGCGGATTTGGTCTCGAATGCCTTCGAGCATGCCCTTGCCTATGGCAGTTACCGCGAGCTTACCGAAGAAGAACTTGCTCGGGCAATCGAGCTTGATCCAAGCCAAATCGCGGGGCTTGGTCCGAGCATTGACGCGTTGCGAGCGATGCTTGAGGAACGCAAACGCAAGATTCTCGAAACCTATCAGGTCGATGGTCTGGACAAGAAAGCTGCTGACCACTTCGAGAAGCTTGCTCGCCGAACGCGTCCACCGGCCAAATTGAAAGGGCTCTACGATCGCGCGATACGCCAATCCCAAATCTACCTTTTGGAGCAGCTTTGGTACCAAGCTGACCGGAGCGATCCGGAGTTTGCGCAAGGTGTCCTTAAGACCATGGAAGCCTTGGCCGATCGCTATCAGATCGATGATTTGGTCAGCAAGTACACTTTCACGGGACGTCAAAAGGTTGACATACCGCAGGCCATCGAGATCAAAAAAGAGCTTGAGCAGATCGATGAGCTACTGAAACAACTCGAAGAGGCCGCCAAGACCGCACAGATTGGTTTGATCGACATGGAGGCCCTTTCGCAATTCGCCCAGCCGGGGGATTTGAACGCGCTTGAGGAAATCCGCGAGCAGATACGAAACGTTGTTCGCGAGATGGCCGAGCGTCAGGGGCTCGATCGCAACGAGTCGGGTTCGTTTCGACTGACTCCGAAAGCTTACAAGACCTTCCAAGCGAAACTGCTTGAGCGAATTTTCGCCGATTTGGAAGCGTCCAGGAGCGGTCGTCACACGGGTAGGATTGTCGGTGATGGGAGTGTCGAGCTCCCCTCGACAAAGCCTTATGAATTCGGCGATTCGATCGCCAATATGGATATTGTCCAAACGGTGACCAACGCGATGCTCAGGCGACCCGATGAGCGACCGGTTCGGTTGCGGAGCGATGACATCGAGGTGTTCAAGACACGCAACAGTCCCAAGTGTGCGACGGTCGTGGTCATGGATATGAGCGGTTCGATGCGCTACGACGGGCAGTACATCAACGTCAAACGCATGGCCTTGGCCCTCCAAGGACTCATCTCTTCGGAGTATCCTGGGGACTTCCTTCGGTTCATCGAGATGTACTCGTTTGCAAAACTGCGGCCTGCTGGTGAAATCATCGATCTGATGCCCAAACCTGTGACGATCCACAATCCGGTCGTCAGGCTCAAAGCCGATATGAGTGACCAGAGGATCAGCGAATCGGATATCCCACCGCACTTTACCAACATTCAGCACGCCTTGAGATTGGCTCGTCAGAATCTCGCGACGGTCGATACTCCCAACAAGCAGATCATCCTCATTACCGATGGATTGCCGACGGCGCACTTTGAGGAGCAACTGCTGCTGTTGCTCTATCCCCCGGATCCTCGAACCGAGCAGCAGACGATGCGCGAGGCGATGGAGTGCGGTCGCGAAGGGATCACCATCAACTTGTTCCTCGTGCCGAGTTGGTCACAATCCGAAGACGACATTCGATTTGCCCATCGGATGGCCGAGCAGACCAAAGGGCGAGTCTTCTTTACCAGTGGCAACAACCTCGATCGTTTTGTGCTGTGGGACTATGTCCATCGCAAACGGGAGATACTTGGCTAGTTCGATTGCCGAAGTTTGGTGAGCCAACGATGAAGATCTGCAGGCCAAGGCATTTTGAATTCGAGCTTCTCGCTCGAGATCGGGTGATCGAAGGCTAGGGTTGCCGAGTGGAGTGCTTGGCGAGGTGCACCGCTAGAGTCCTTGTCGATCGATCCATCGGCTCGTTTGCAGTAGATTGCATCTCCGCATAGCAAGTGGCCGGCTTCGGACAGGTGGATCCGGATTTGATGAGTTCTGCCTGTTTCCAGTTGGCATTCGATCAAGCTATAGGGGCCGATTTTTTCGATCGGTCGGATGTGGGTGATCGCGTGTTGCTCGGTCGCATCGGGAGTATCGATACTAGGGGGTTTCGAACCGCGATGGCCGTCCCCCCGATCGCGCACCAGGGTGCTTTCGATAGTTTGTTGCTGGGGGTGTCCGTGGACAACCGCATGGTACTTGCGAATTACGCGGTGGTGTTTGAACGCTTCGATCAGAGATTGAGCGACGCTGGGGGTTCTGGCAAAGAGCATCAGTCCGGAAGTGTCGCGATCCAGACGGTGAACAGCGATCACGTTTAAGCGTTTGAGTTTGTGTTCCAGGTTCTTTCGTTCCTCCGAGCGGATGTCTTTGAACTCGCGAGGGCTCACCGGAATACGCTTGGTTCGTTTGGGTGTTGGGTCTTGGTCGTCCCTGGGTTTGGTTTGGCGTTTGAAGTAGTGCATCAATGCCAGCGGAACGAGCTCTTCGAGGGTCGGTTGGAGTTGTCGGCGTTTCTCGGAGAGGTTGCGCTCTTCGAAATGACGCACGCTGGTGATCCCAGCGGGTTTCTCGACGACCACGAGGAATTCGTCCACGTAAGCGATGCGGATGTCGGTCGCTTCGATCGGCTTTGGAAGAGATTCATTCCAAAGCTTGATCACATCTTTGTGAGTTACTTTTCGAATTGGATCCAAGCATAGGTTGCCGTTGACTTGGACTTTACGCCGCCGAATCGATTCGCGGACATCTCCCCAACTCCAGTCGCTTAGCCGCTTCTTGATGACCCGTTCGAGCACGGATCCTTCGTCGGATTCGTCTAGGTGGATCAACTGAAAGGATTCGGGGTTTTGTGGTTTCATGGAGGGGTTTTTCTGGAGGCTGAGCCATCCTGCCGAGAGTCACTGGGCTTACACCGCCAGTGGGCAACCCGCTACAATACACGGCGAAAGATCCGATTTGTCAATGGATCGAGCAACAAGGTCGTTTGGAAACTCCGGGGTTCTTGCGTCCATTCTCCGCATACGAGGTATATTGTGAGTCTTCAAGTAGGTTTTGGGTGGTTTCGAGCCCGTGGTCCAAGAGCACGATTTCTAGCGGCGTTTCTCGCCTGCGGTGGCTTCGTGACGGGGTCTTGGCAGACATCCAACTTGGCCTGGGCACAGGACAAGCCCGCCGCAACGGAATCCAAGCCGGCAAGCGATGATGACTTCAAAGGATCCGAGGCATTCGAGCAGGCCAGTCGCTTGCGAGTGACCGAATCCTCCAAAGAGTCCCTTGGAAAAGTCATAGAATTGTGCAAGAAGGCGCTTGAACTCGGACTCGATGAACTCGACACGGTCGATGCCAAAAAGATGCTCGGAGCGGCTAGCTTTCAGCGGGCTCAAAAATCACTCGAGGAGCTCGCCGGCGCACGATTGCCTGCGGCCCGGGTAACGAAGGTCACCGGTGAAGCGATGCAGGATCTCCAGGCGGCCATCGAAGCCGACCCGGACCTTGTCGACGCTTATGTGATGAAAGCTCGAATCCATCTGCTTCGTCAAGAGATCGGCAAGGGTGGCGAAGCTCTCGATACGGCTAGGAGCAAACTTCAAGCCATGGTCGATGCCGGCGAGAGAGATCCGGATATCAAGAAAAAGCTATCGGAAGTCATCATCATGCGTTCGGTCTCTCGGCAGGATGTCGATGAGCGGATCGAAGACCTACTCAAGGCGATTGACGCCGATCCGGAGAATGAACGAGCCATTCAATTGACCGTCGAGTCCTTGGCATCCGTCGGTCGCAACGACGAGGCCGAAGCCGTCGTTCGTAAATTCCTCGAAACCGACCCAAACAATGACTATGCACTTCGTCGGTTGATGTTGATCTTGGTCCAAGCCGAGAAGATGGATCAAGCCAGCAGTTTCCTCAACGAAAAGATTGAAAAGCACCCCGAACTCAGCGTACTGTATTCGCTTCGTTCGAATCTGTTTTTGATGAAAGCGAGCACGGGAAATCCTGAGCCTCAGGATCGAAAAGGCTGGCTGGAATCTGGCAAAGCCGATTGCGATAAAGCCGTTGAGCTCGATGCGGAGAATCTCGATGCGTATCTGAATCGCGCAAGGATTTGCTTGGCATTAAAGGACTACGACCAAGCCAAGAAGGATCTCGATTACCTTCAGGAAAAGAGACCTGAGATCCCCGATATTGCATTCCTCAAGATGGATCTTGCCATCCAGGAGAAACGGGTTGGAGATGCGATTGCAGAGCTTGAAAGACTCGTGCAGTTGAATCCTGAAAACCGGCTTTTGCTCATGCAGCTTGCATCGATGTACCAAATGGACGATCGGCCCCGTAAGGCACTTCGAATCGCCGACAGGCTCATCAATGTCGAACCCACCGACTGGCAGGCTCTGCGGCTCAGAGGCGATGTCCTGCTTGCCTTGGGACGCCATGCCGATGCGATCAACGATTACGAAGAGGCCGTTAAGAATATCCCTGAAGACGAGGAAGATCTTTCCGGGGTTTTGAACAATCTTTCCTGGGTCTTGTCGACCAGTCCCGAAGACTCGGTTCGAAATGGAGACAGAGCCTTGGAAGCCGGCCTCAAGGCATGCGAACTGACCGAGTACAAAAAGTCCCACATCCTCAGTACGCTTGCGGCAGCTTATGCTGAGCTAGGTCAATTCGACAAGGCGATCGAGTGGTCCTCGAAGGCCGTCGAACTGGGTGCCAAGGAGGAGGCCGAGCAGCTCGATCAGCTCAAGGAGGAGCTCAAGAATTACCAGGACAAGAAGCCTTGGCGTGAGAAGAAGGAAACCGAGGAGAAGCAGACCAAGCCTGCCAAGCCAGACGGTGGCATCGACACCTGATCAAGAGGATTCATTGAACGCCCGATGAGGCATCCTCCTTGGAGTCGTGGTGACGCACGGCGAATCGGGCAGTTTCGAGCGACGAGAGCGTGCGGATTTCGACGCAACAAACCTAGGAACTTCACGTATTCCAGCAGTTTCTAAATGGATTTTTAGAAAACTCATCGAGCCGGTTTCGCTGTGCACGAAATTCCTGTCTTACTGAGGCAAGCGAAGATTCTTTCTAAAGTAATCAGCCGGTTTGAAACGAAATTAGGTGCTGGACGGCCTGTACTGCGCTGGACGGCTTGAAGGAGTCAAGTCCAGTTCGGTCGAGCCGAGGGGAATAGCAAGGGGGGAATCACAGTCGTGTCGTGCCGTTGAGGTGCGAGGCGATTTGTCTGAGTCGGTTTTCCGTACGACCGAATGCTCAGGCATCTTTGATTCTACCCGAGTGAGTCTCTCTCGGTCGCCTTTGTGTCCAGCGAAAATTTCCAACCGAGCAGTGCGTCGTAGGGGTGCGATGTTCGAACGACTTGGAGGTTGCAGCTGGATCGAAGAAGCAGTTGCAGGAAAACTTGGTGTCGTTTGCTTGCCGATGGATCGGCTCGCAGGCTCAGCACTGAGCGTCTACCAACGTTTTGCCCAGACCCAGTTGTTTGAGCCTTGCAAGAGGCGAATTCGACAAGGGCAGCCACTGTCTTGGGTCGTTGTCTAGTAGGCAACGGCTCTGACTCGATTTCATAATTGGAAGGTAACGGAGACCAAGAATATGAAGGTGTTCACCACAGGCCAGGTCGCGAAGATCTGCAAGGTGGCCCCGAGAACCGTCAGTAAGTGGTTC
>JAJTFC010000105.1 GCA_021298315.1 Planctomycetaceae bacterium | reverse complement strand
GTATGAGGTCGTGCACATGCCCGACGGTCAGGCTGGGATAACCAAGTTAGAGAGTTACCAGCCGGACTTGATGGTTTTGGACATGATGATGCCGCGTCAGAGTGGATTTTTGGTCTTGGAGCATTTGCGTAAGACGCAGCGGAATCAGATTCGGGTGATCATGGTCACGGGCAACGAGGGTGAGCGGCACCAAGCCTATGCGAGGATGCTCGGGGTCGACGAGTACTTGCACAAGCCGTTTTTGATGGACGAGTTGGTGGGACACGTCAAGCGGCTTTTGGAGGAGCCGTTTGCAGACGGGCCCGAGGAGCCTACCTAGTCAAGGGTATTTCCGTTTTATAAACTTAGGTGTGAGAGAGGTTTTAGGCCCAAACGATTTTCATCGGGGTGTAGCTCAGCCTGGCTAGAGCGCTACGTTCGGGACGTAGAGGCCGCAAGTTCGAATCTTGTCACCCCGACATTGCACAAAGAGTTGATAGGAGAAAGAAGAGAGTAGGAACGGTAAAGACACTTGGCTTAGCACGCCGCCTGATGGCGGCAGCATTTTGACGGCATTGACTGTATTGACAAGGTTGACTGCATTGACGGCCGACAGCATTGACATCGTTGACGTTGTTGACGACAAAAGCCAATAAGGTCAATTTCGTCAATCTTGTCCGCAGTCAATGCCGTCAATAAGGTCAATACCGTCCAAACCCTTTGCGTCCGCCGCAGGCGGACGATCGCACCTGCGGGGCCGGAGCATCTGCCTGAGGAGCATCGCTTACTATCTATTTGCCAACCCGCTGGGCCTGTAAACCCAAACATGCCTGTACGCTTACGTCCTTGCCATTCACTTTTCATCATCGTACGATCAACAATTTTTTGGCGTGATCTGCTTGCATCAAGGCGACGAATCAGGGCTTCACGAGTAAGAAAGCAACATCATCATGAAGGCCGTTGAATTCCTCACTCTGTTGTTCGTGGTCTTCTGGGTCAACCCAGTGATCGCTGACGATATTCCAAAGACGGTGAAAGAACTCTTCGCCGACTTCGATCCTCGCAAAGAACCGCTCGATGCCAAAGTCGTGCGGGAGTGGGAAAACGATGGCATCGCTTACCGCTACGTCACGTTCCACATCGGCAATTTCAAAGGAACACTGGCACGCATGGCGGCCTTCTATGCATTCCCGAAAGGAGCACTCAAGCTCCCGGGCTTGTTGCACCTCCATGGTGGTGGCCAGCGAGCCTTTCTGCACGAAGTCGAGTTCTACGCCAAGCGAGGCTACGCCTGTTTGTCGATCAACTGGGGCGGTCGAGAGATGGAGGAGGCAATGCCAGGCGATCCAAACACAGACTGGGGAGCCGTCGATCCGACCCAGCAAAATGTACCCGGCTACTTCAACCTCAAGCCCGGTGACAAACACCTCGATCCGGTCGAGTCCCCTCGGAACAATAACTGGTATCTGCTCACACTCGGGGCAAGACGGGGGCTGACATTCTTGGAACAACAAAAAGAAGTCGATCCTGAGATGATGGGCCTCTACGGCCATTCGATGGGAGGCAACCTGACGGTCTATGTCGCCGGAACCGACGATCGAGTGAAAGTCGCCGCTCCGTCCGTCGGCGGATCAGGCTTTCGTACCCAGCCCTGGCCCCTGTTGCCCGAACAACGCAAGCAATCGGTCAACGGCGATGTGGGGCTCTTTGATGCGACGATTGGGTTCGAGTCCTATGCACCGCACATCAAAGCTCCGCTGCTGTGGCTGGGGGCGACCAACGACTTCCACGGCATTATGGACGACACCTATCGCACCGGTGAGCTCATTCCGCACCAGAACGTCCGCTACGCCTTTACCCCGCACATGAACCATCGGTTCACACCGGAGTTCGCCGTGGCCAGGCCGCTTTGGATCGACCAGTTCCTCAAAGGGAGTTTCACGTTTCCGGGGACACCTGAGTCGAAGCTGGTGCTGACTGCCGAGGACGGTGTTCCTGTGCTAGAGGTCACTCCCGACACCTCGCTGCCGATTGAGCGAGTCCAGCTTTTGTATTCGGTCGATCCTGACCCACAGGCTCGGTTCTGGCGAACGGCTCAGGCGACCAAAGACGGGAACTTGTGGATCGCCAAACTACCGATTCTGAGCGTCGAACAACCACTCTTGGCTTATGCCAACGTCTACTACAAGATTCCGAAGAATTCGTCGGCTCCTCAAGCGGAACCGTCCGACAGTTTGGCGATCAGTTCGATGCTGCACACGGCGACTCCTGACGATCTGCGCCGGGAGGAAGTTAAGGCCACGGACGCAAGAAGCTCCCTGATCGACGAGTTCTCACATGGCTGGCAGGACTGGTACACGCTCTCGGCGAACAACCCGCATCACTGGGAGTACTCGACGCGCAAGCTCAACGATCCGAAGTGGCAGGGGCAGCCCGATGAGAAGCTCGCTCTTGAAGTGAACTCAGAGCATAACAACGAACTGGTGATCGTACTGACGGAGAATTTCTTCCGTTCGTATCGAGGCAAGTCGCAGGAGTTCGTGGCGGTCGTGAAGCTCTGCGGCGGTAAGCCGGAAACGATCTCCTTGATGCCGGATGCTTTCACGACGACGACAGGCGAGAAACTCTCGTCGTGGAAGAACGTCGATCTGCTCAGTTTCCGAGCCTACTTTGAGAAAGAGGGCAGGCTGCTGGGGAGTAAAAGCTGGAAAGGACCACAACCGAACTTTCACGAACTGCGTTGGACGACAGGACAGCATTGATACCAGTTGGTCAGCGCGGGCGCCATCGTCGTAGGCATATTAGAGTCGTAGGCACATTCCATGTGCCGTCGACCAGAATTAAGTAAGTGCGTCAACGCTCGCAGACGCCTCACTGGACAGCGCGCGTCGTTCTGCTTCTAGAGGAGAGCAAAACCCAAGCAGCCAGCTACTCGTACTCGAAGGCTATCTTGCGAATTTCAAAACCGCTAAACTCTCATGCAGTATTTATCGTTTAATTCCGCAAGGTCGATCATTGATGTCGCGATCCTCGGGGTCTGAATCCAAGCCGTTCCCGCCACAAGTCCTAAGCTGCAAGCTACTTGTCGATGGCTACAACTTGATGTATGCCATCGGATACGCCCAAGCCGGAGACACGCGACCCAAAGCGCTCGAGTCTGGGCGGAATCGATTGATTGAATTGCTCGCTGAGCATCTTGGCCCGGCCGCGAATCAAACCTGTATCGTTTTCGATGCCGGGGATGTTGCCCCGAAAGGGCTGCCGAAATTTTATCAACAGCGGTCCATCCACCTTTTGTTTTCTTCCGACTACCTTAGTGCCGATGAGTGCATCCAGGAGATCTTACAAGTTCACAGCAACGCGAAACAGCTCGTCCTGCTTTCGTCCGATCATCGTGTGCAACGCAAAGGGACGGCTCGGGGTGCTACGATTCGAGACAGTGAGGACTGGAAGAAAGCGATTGAATTGTTGACGGATCGCACACTCAGCGACAAGCAACCAGCGGAGGAAGCCGTGGATCCTTTCAGGCATAATCCTCAGTTATCGGCGAGCGATCGCGAGCAATGGCTTCGCGAATTCGGTTTCTAAGCCATCCTACGGAGACTCTGCGCTCGTAAAATGGGCCTGTGGCCCGTTTGTGGACCAAGCCGATCGATGCATCAGGTGTGCGCACGGCCTCGGAGGACCGTGCTACGGTAACAAAGCATGCAGTGATCACATTCCCGTCTCCCAAGCGATTACAAACTACCGCCGTTTTCGGTGGTGTAGATGGTTCCTTTCCATCGCTTGGGCTCGCATGGTGATGTTCAAGCTGGTGACAGAACGGACTTTGCCTGCAGCATAAACATCAAAGACTTCGTTGATGAACTCAAGCTGCTCGATCCCTTGCGAAATCAGCACGATCTCCTTGATGAAGCTTGTCGAGCCCTGAGGAAGTCCTTCAAGAGATTCATCGTTGAAAAAGCAACGCACAGCATGAAAATCCGAAAGAATTCGACGAAATTTCCATGAGGGCAGGTGCTGATCGAACAGAGTAGGGCAGGGGTGTTATTCCAGCGAGATCCAGGACTCTTCCACCCTCACCCCCCAGCCCCCTGCTCCCGCCAGCGGGAGAGGGGGAGGAAAGACACGTTGGGGATCGCTGGGTTGTTTTGGATAGCGAATATTTGCCAAGTACAAGCTAGCTTTTGGCTCCTACCAGATTCTCATGTTCCCCTTGCCCCGCTTCGGGGAGAGGGGTCGGAGGTGAGGGGTCTGCGCGCGTAAGGCTGTTTGGCTGTTCCCCTAAAGCCTAACGCCTAAAGTCTAAAGCCTAACTCAAAGCATATCGATCGGGTCGATGTCGATCAGATACAAGATTCCCTCGGGGAGCTTGGTCGTCGATTGGATCTCCTGCAAAACTGCATGGAGTGCACCAGGTTGCTGGGAGATCATCATGGCATGAAAGCGGTGATGACCACGGAGCTTGGGGATAGGGGGTAATGAAGGCCCGAGAATTCGGACCTTCGAACCCTGCTTGGCCACCAGCGATCGGGCTTTGGCGACCACACCCTCTGCAAACTGCTGTACTTGCTCTTGGACTTCGCCCCGAAAGATAATCCGGGCTAGCGAACCGTAGGGGGGATACTCGAATGGTTCTCGATGCTGGAGTTCCATGTCTGCAAACCCTAGAAAGTCGTGTTGGCAAGCGGCCAGGATCGCAGGATGCTCGGGTGAAAAGGTCTGAACGAGTACCTCTCCAGCCTTATCTCCACGCCCGGTGCGTCCGGCGACTTGGGTGATGAGCTGAAAGGTTTTTTCAGAGGCTCTAAAGTCGGGAAAATGGAGGCTGGTATCGGCTTGAATGACCCCGACTAAAAGCACGTTGGGAAAATCGAGCCCTTTGGCGATCATTTGCGTCCCGAGAAGAATCTTGGTTCGACCGGCCCGAAAATCCGTCAATGTTCGCTCGTGACTCCCGGGCTTGCGCATCGTATCGGAATCCATCCGAGCCATCGGTGCATTCGGAAAAGATGCTTGTACTTCCAACTCCAATCGTTGTGTGCCGAGTCCCGAGAAACGGATTCCATCAAAGGTGCATTTAGGGCACTGCTGCACAGCCGAGATGGTGTAATCGCAGTAGTGACACATCACCTTGTTTCCATCGCGGTGAAACGTCAGCGGTAAATCGCAGTCTGGGCATCCTAAAACGAAACCGCACGAGGGGCACTGGACTCTGGTCGAGTAACCTCGGCGATTGAGCAGCAAGATGATCTGACCATCTTCGTCTAACACCCGGCGCATCGATTGCACGAGAGGCTTTGACAAACTCCCTTGATTGACATCGATTCGATTGACTCGAAGATCGATCGTGCGAACCTCGGGCATCGGACGATTGAGGATCCGCCTTGGCAAGGAGACGTATTGATAGGCCCCTTTCCTGGCTCGGTGGTAAGTTTCCAGCGAAGGGGTGGCCGAGCCGAGCACCAGTGGGACTTGCTCCAGGAAAGTTCGATGGATGGCCACATCGCGCGCATGATAACGCGGAATGGAGTCTTGTTTGAAGGAGGTCTCGTGTTCTTCGTCGAGGATGACGAGTCCAAGGTTGGGAACTGGGGCGAAGATCGCGCTGCGGGGGCCGACGACGACTTGAACCTCACCACTGCTGATCCTTCGCCATTGAAAGTGCCTTTCGGGGCCACTCATGTTCGAATGGAGCACGGCCACCGAGCGAAACCGATTTTGGAACCTGGTTCGCGTTTGCGGTGTTAAGCTGATTTCAGGAACCAAGACGATCGCTTGCCGAGAAAAGCCGATCGTTTTCTCGATGGCTTGCATATAGACTTCGGTCTTACCACTGCCCGTTACGCCATGGAGCAAGATGGTCGAATGCTTTTGCGAATCCAGGGCTCCGAAGATGCTCTGGAGGGCGACCCTTTGGTCGATCGTCAGAGCCGGTATGGGGATCTTTTCGTCCTCACTCGCCGCATCGCTCGACTCGTAATTCATCACACGCTGAGTAAAGCTTTCGATGAACCCCGACTCACGCAGTTTTTTGATGACACCATCGGAGCAGTTGGCAAGTGTTCGGAGTTGTTCGGGGGCCAGTGGTTCATTGGCCAGTATCAATTGCACGAGTGTCTGTTTTTGTTTGACACTGAGCGATTTGACGAACGTATCATCGGTGGCTTTTTCGGTCGGACGCAGCAGTGTTTGATTGCGGGTTCCCGCCCCGGCACGAACCCCGGCGGGTATGACGGCCTCGATGACTTGGCCTGCTGGCACCAAGTAGTATTTGCTCATCCATCGAACGAGTTCGAGCAGATTAGGGCTGCACAAAGGAGCTTCGTCGCAGCACTGCAGGATGGGTTTTAGGTTCTGCCGATACTGTTTGAGCGTTTCGACGCCAATGGTATAGCCGGTGATTTCCCGATCCCCTTTTCCCAAGGGGACGATCACTCTCATGGCTGGCTGTATTTTGCCCGAGAGTTCGTCGGGGATGCGATAGGAATAAGGTCCAAAGGGGGCTTCGGGAAAAACCACATGGGCGACCAGTACGGTCGCTTGCGAGTCGATTTCCCAAGGAGCTTCATCGCTGGGGAACAGTTCACCTTGTCGATGCTGGCTCATTTCGTGGAACGCTTAACAAATCCGTTTTTCGATTTCCGAGACGACTTGGTCGATAGGCACGCGCCACTGCTCCATCGAATCGCGTTCGCGAATGGTGACGGTTCGATCGACGAGTGTTTGGCTGTCGACGGTGATGCAGTAAGGCGTACCGATCTTGTCTTGTCTCCAATAGCGTTTCCCGATCGCTGCTTTCTCGTCGTAAAAGACATTGAATTTCTTTTTCAATGCCCCATAGATTTCGGCAGCGATCTCGGGCATTCCATCTTTCTTGACCAAAGGCAAGACGGCTGCTTTGTAGGGGGCGATGCGCGGGTGGAATCGCATCACGACCCTGGATTCAAATTTGCCGCCCGTCTCCGAGGATTGGACTTCGGTGTAAGCTTGGCAAAGGAAAGCCAGGGTGGCTCGGTCAGCACCTGCCGAAGGTTCGATCACATGGGGGATGAATCTCTCGTTGCTCAGGTCATCTCGGTACGAGAGATCTTTACCGCTTCCGCGATGGCGAGGATTGCCTTCCTCGTCGAGTTCGACTTCTAAGGGGCGTTTCTTCGGATCGAGTTTTCCTTCGGAGTGGCTGCGGAGGTCAAAGTCGCCTCGGTGGGCGATCCCTTCGAGTTCACCGTATTCACCTGGGGGAAGAAATGGGAATGCGTATTCGATATCGGCCGTACCGCAGGAGTAGTGGCTCAGTTCGTCATGGTCGTGTTCACGGAGTCGGAGTCGTTCCGAATCGAGTCCGAGATCTTTGTACCATTGGAGTCGGCGATTGCGCCAGTATTGATACCAGTCGGATGATTGATTAGGGTGGCAAAAGAATTCGATTTCCATTTGTTCGAATTCGCGGGATCGGAAGGTAAAGTTTCTCGGCGTGATTTCATTTCGGAAGCTTTTGCCGACTTGAGCCACACCAAAAGGGACTCGAATACGCGTGCTATCGACGACGTTCTTGAAGTTCACGAAGATACCTTGGGCGGTCTCAGGTCTTAGGAATGCTGCTCCTTCTTCGCCGCTAAGTGCACCCACATAGGTTTTGAACATCAAGTTGAATTCGCGTGGATCGGTAAGCGTCCCGACTTCGTCGGTATCTGGCCCGAGGACACTTGCACGGTCCGCATCCGAGAGTTTATCGAGGGTCAAGACTTTCTGATCGAACTGAAGTTTTTCAATCTCCTTGGATCGCAGATTGAACAGCTTGAGCGCTCGGCGAGCGATGTCCTCTTGTTCCTGCTCGGGCTCGGCCATCGTGGTGACGAAGACCCGTTTTTCACCGTAGGTAACCCATCGACCACGGACTTGATCAAAGCGATACCGTTTTTTGGTTTTGCGGCAATCGACCATGTAGTCGTGGAACAGATCATAGTGTCCGGAACATTTCCAAACCTGTGGATGCATGATGATGGTGCAGTCTAGGCCGACCATATCGAAAGTGCTCGGGGCATCTGCGGGCTGAGCAAGTTCATTATGGCTCTGGTACATGTCCTTCCACCAAGCCTCTTTGATGTTTCGTTTAAGCTCAACACCCAAAGGCCCGTAGTCCCAAAAGCCATTGAGTCCACCGTAAATTTCGCTGGATTGGAACATGAAGCCATTGGCTTTGCAGTGGGCGACGAGTTTGTCCATCAAGTTTTCAACAGTCATAAGCCGCTACCGGATTTGAGTCTTCTAGATAGGTTGGTGAAAGCATGGGTTTGAGCCAAAGGCTCAAGGAACAGTAATTTACCTAAAAACTAGGCCTTTAGGGTCGACGGGCAATAGTTACGCGAGCAAGCCCCGAGAGATCTTTGACGGTCCGCACATCCGACCACGGACCGCTTGGGGTTTGCGATTGGCTGAGGATTTCGAGGCATTTGGCAGCGTTCATCGGGGAGTGCTCGAAGATCAGCCAACCACTAGGCTTGAGCTTGAGGGCAGCTTGGTCGACGAGTCGCTGGATGATTTCAGTGCCGCTATTGCCTGCGACGAGTGCCATTTTGGGTTCGTAGTTGCGAACGGATTTGTCGAGTTTGGAGTACTCTTCCTCGGAGACGTAGGGTGGGTTGCTCAAGATAAAATCGCAAGACTCATCAGAGATCGCTTCGAGCAGATCGGCTTGAATCATTTCAACGCGATCTTGGACTTTATGGAGCTCGAGATTCTGCTTGGCGATTTCAAGAGCCTCGGGGGACAGATCGATGGCGATGACGCTAGCAGGCACGTTCATGCGTTGGCATTCCTTGGCGATCGTAATGGCGATACAGCCGCTACCGGTGCAGACATCGGCGATGCGCAAAGGGCCTTGGGATTTTTTGATCCGATCGATGCACTCGGTAATGATATGCTCGGTCTCGTTGCGTGGGATCAAGCAGGCTTGGTTGACGATAAACGGGAGCGAGAAGAATTCTTTTTTCCCTACCAAGTAGGCCACGGGTTCACCGCTGGCGCGTCGTTTGACCAGATCGCGAAAGATCGCTTTAACCTCTTCGGGTGGCTCTTCGTTGAAGGCTGCATACAGGTCGATACGCTGGCACTTGCGGGCATGAGCAAAGAGGACTTCGGCATCGAGTCGAGCCGAGGGCGAGCCGTGTTTTTTCAGGTGCTCGGTAGTCCACTGGAGCATTCGAAGGATCGTCCAAGCTTCGGTGGGGGTGGATCCGCTGTCGCTCATGTTCACGCGTCCTTACGAGTACGAGGAAATTTGATCCGGTGCACGATCGAGTGATTGTCGTTAAGCTTAGGCCGCCTCATCGTCGCGAAGCATGGATCGCTCGTATTCGAGGAGGGCTTCGGAGACAGGTTCGAGATTGCCTGAGATGATTTGATCTAATTTATAGAGGGTCAGATTGATACGGTGATCGGTCAATCGATTCTGTGGGAAATTATAGGTGCGGATTCTTTCGGAACGATCACCCGAGCCGGTCAGGGACATGCGTTCTTTGGATCGCTGTTGGCGTTCGGTTTCGCGTTTGGCTTCGTAGAGCCTCGTTTTGAGAACTCGGATGGCTTTGGCAAGATTTTTATGTTGGCTCTTTTCGTCTTGGCATTGGACGACGATGCCGGTTTCGAGGTGGGTTAGTCGAACGGCCGATTCGGTTTTGTTGACGTGCTGACCGCCGGGGCCCGAGGCGCAGAATTTATCGAGCCTGTAGTCTTCGGGCTTGAGATCGATTTCGATGTCTTCGGGTTCAGGCATAACCGCAACGGTGGCTGCTGAAGTATGAACGCGGCCTTGGGTTTCGGTCTCTGGGACACGCTGTACACGGTGCCCACCGCTTTCGAATTGGAGTTCGCGAAAAGCTCCATCGCCTTCGATCGAGAGGATGATTTCTTTGAGTCCACCTCGTTCGCTGGGACTCGAGTCCATGACTTCGACTTTCCAGCCTTTGGTTTCCGCATAGCGTCGATACATTTCAAAAAGGTCGCGTCCAAAGAGGGCGGCTTCTTCACCCCCGGTACCGGCTCGGATTTCCAATACGCATCGGGTTCGGTTGGCATCCTCACCTCCGACGGATAGTTCCAGGAGTTCGTTCCAAATGTTCTCCCGTTCTTGACGCATCGAGGCTGCCTCTTCTTCGGCCATAGACTTTTCGTCTTGATCGTCCGAAGCGAGCATGGGTGCGAGATCTTTGAGATCATCCGAGAGTTTTTTGTAGCGACGATACTTCATCGCTGTTTTCGACAGGCCACCGTGTTCTCGGAGTATGTTGGCCATGTTGCCCGATTCGCCTGCCAAGACCGCTGGGTCGGACATCATTTGCTCAAGCTCGGTGAAGCGAGCTAGATTTTGTTCGAGTTGTTCGCGGATCTTCATGGGGATTGGGAGGTTTTACCGTGTCGTTCAAAGCGGGCAAAAAAAAACGCTGCAGGTTTGCCTTGGCAATCATGCAGCGAGCAGTAATTTGGATTGCCATCGACGCTGGGCTATCGAGTCCAGCCAAACGCGATGGGGTCGCTACTTCTTTTTCGCAGAAGCTTTCTTGGGGGATTGGAGGCTGGCATAGGTACCAGCGGCGAACTTGTTCTGGAACTTTTCGATCCGACCAGCGGTATCAACGAACTTGAGCTTTCCGGTGTAGAACGGATGGCAGACGTTGCAAATGTCGACCTTGAGCTCTTTGCGGGTGCTGCGTGTAGAAAAACTATTTCCGCAACCGCAAGTCACCTTGGTTTCGAAGTATTTTGGGTGGATGCCATCTTTCATGATCGAGACCTAGCAAGTTCCGCAGGAAAATCGTGTTATGGATTGAGTAAAAAGGCTGAGCCGCAGCGAAGATTTATAGACGAAATCCCGGGAGAATCAACGTCAAAAGGCCAAAATCAGGAGGGGATCTGAGCCATCGAGCCCCAATTTTCTCGATGCTTTTGTCTTCGAGGAGACCGGCTAACCGCCTGATTTGGGCAAAACCAAAGCGTGCAATGCGATGATTCCGCCGGCCGTTAAGAAGACAAATCCAAGCCACCGAGGAGGCCGCAGTGTCTTTTTAGGGGAGGGGGCCGCCTGCATAAAAACGTTCGTTGCCATCGAGTTGGCATCGACCGTCTTGGTCTTCATGACCTTGTGCAATGCCCGGGTACTGGTTTCATTCAGAACGAAGCTATCGACCAAGCGGAACTGGAGTCCGAGCAATAGCAGAATCACACCCAGCATGAAGTAGCGATTGCGGTCAAATTTCATGATCACTTGTGCGCCGTAGCGGTAGGGGCAAAGAAACAACGATCCCGGACTGTTGAGGTCGGACTCTCGGAGGCACGACGAACAGGAATTCACAACGGTCTTTATTTTTTCCTTCAGAGCCTGACCTAAAAGCCGCTCCGACCGTCGTTACCCGTAGGGTGTCGTGATCCAGTGGCAGATCGTTCAACGAAAAAGCCCAGCGATCGCTGGGCTTAGGGTGCGTTCCGTTGTTCTGTGTTTTGGCGGGTCGAAAAGACTAAGCGACCGAGGCCTTTTTGACGAATTGGCTTAGCCTGCTCTTGGTGCGAGAGGCTTTGTTGACGTGAATGACCCCTTTGGAAGCCGACTGATCGAGCAGTTTATAGATCGAGGTCAATTGGGTTCGGGCTGCATCGAATTCCTTGGCCTGAACGCTGGCCTGAAGCCGTTTGATTGCGGTTTTGATACTGGATTTGGCTGCCCGGTTACGACCCCGTCGAACCAGCGACTGACGCAGACGCTTCTTGGCACTCTGAATATTCGGCACGTTAAAAACTCCTGGCTAAAATCGATCCGACGAACCGCTTGGCAATCAACAAGCCCCAAATAATGGCCAGACAGTTGTTTTTTGTCCAGTCCTTTTTCCCGAAAATCCTAACTGCGGACCCTCGGAATAATCCTTATTTTCGTACGGATCGATTGCCGGAAACTACGGGATTTCCGATTGACCAAGCCAATTTCTTGGAATCTTGGTCAAACCGTGATGCTTGGAGTTTTTTTTAAGGCGAAATACCCCTTGCGAACTCGAAAAACTTCTGGAGTTTTTCTTCGGCTTGACGCATAGAGTTAGTTAAAATCTTACCGATTGCGTAGTCTGCAACGACGCAACCGATAAGACCTTTTAGATAGTTTCAGATAATTCCGTTTGACAGTTCAGTTCATCGTTCATCTGCTTTGGAATAGGTTTGGGAATGGCTAACTACGTATCTCTGGAAGAAGCCGCAAAGATCCTGGGTGTATCAACCGACGCTTTGGTCGAGATGCGATCCAAGGGAGAGATTTTCGGATACCGCGATGGTGCGAGTTGGAAGTTCAAGCAAGAAGAGATCGAGCGGGTGCTCGACGAACTCGGGGATATTGCCGGCGGGGATGACGAAATCTCCCTGGGCTCGGATGTCTCGCTAGGATCGGACTTGAGGCTTGCTGCCGAAGATGCTGAACCGAGCGACGTGGCTCTGATCCCAGATCCACGTAGCGACAGCGGTGTCAAACTGGTGAATCGTTCGTCAGCAGATAAAGGCAAGTCGAAGTCCAAAGACACGGAATCCTCAGACCTCAAACTCGAGGATGATGGTAGCGACCTAGGGCTCGGCAGCGACCTGAAGTTGGAAGAGGCATCTGGATCCAACGGATCAACAAGCAAAGGAAAATCTCCAGGATCCAACGTTCTAGGTTCGGAACTGGGTGCTGGCCTGGGCTCAAAAGCCTCCAAAGGTTTAGGTAGCGACTTGGAACTCACCGGGGACGACGAGGACGATCTGGTTCTTGGAAGCGATTCAGCTATCGGAATCGGCAGTGAAAGCGGCATCAACCTGATGAGCCCCTCGGACTCGGGACTCTCCCTCGAAGACGAACCTCTGGATCTGGCCGGCACCGGAATCTCCGGTTTGGATTTGGGAGCCGAATTGGCCGCAGAGTCGGCATCGAGTTCGAAGTTAAGTTCCACGAGTAATCCAAGCGGCATCGGTGCGGGCTTGGTCGATCAAAACGAAGAATTCCAACTGACCCCATCAAGCGTTGAAGCCGATGACGACAGCGGCTCGCAAGTCATCGAACTCGAAGACTCCGAAAGCTTTGGCGATGGCCTCGGGCTTCCCGAGGGAAGTGGATTTGATGGAGCCGTTCAAGAAGCAGGAGCCGAGGGCGGCTTTGGTGCCGAGGAACTCGGTGCGGTGGCTGGTCCAGGTGCAGGCGCGGCCCTTGCGATGCGACCTACCGAAGTTCCCTACTCGGGTTTTTGGGTAGGTATGCTCGCGCTGGTCTTGGTTCTCATGGGCCTGTGCGGAATCCTTACCTCGGACATCCTTAGAAACCTTTGGGCCTGGGACGGTCAAACCGACTACTCGACCGGCCTGACCTCGATGCTTGTTAAAGCCCTCGGTGGATCCTAAGACAGCCTCGAAGATCGAGCAACTCAAGCAGCGCAAGGCGGCGCTGCGTCAGAGGGAAATCCCTCCTGATGTTTTGGACGCTCTTTCCAAAGGATGGATCGAGTCGAAGACCCTTGTGGAATGGTTGTCGGTCGACCGCTTGAAACTCCTCAAGGAACTCTCAAGCCAACTAGAAATCGATCTTAATGAGTCCCTCAAGGCGTTGCTCAAACAAGGGTCATCTCTATCGTCGCTTCAGCTATCGAAACGAATTGCCCAAGATCTCGCGACGCTTGTATTGCCTAGCGATCCTCGTTTCAAGGACATTGAGAAGCACACCAGCGATGTGGTTCGAGAATGGGGTGCATTGATCGTCGGACACTGGGATTCGATGCCGTTTGCAAAACGGCTCGCTTGGATTAAACCCTTTGCCGACGATTCCAATCCCGGTACCCGCGAGATCGCTTGGATGGCGCTTCGGCATCACATCGCCCAAGACCCTATCGATACGATGGCCAAGCTCGTGCCCTGGACTGGGAGTCGCAATGAGCGACTTCGCCGATACGCCAGCGAGATCACTCGCCCTTGTGGCGTTTGGTGCACCCATATCGAACTTCTGAAGAAAAAACCTCAACTAGGACTCGATTTGCTCGAGCCTTTGAAATCGGATGAATCTCTCTACGTACGCAACTCGGTTGCCAACTGGCTCAACGATGCCAGTAAGTCTTGCCCCGAGTGGGTTCTGGATTTAACGCAACGCTGGCAAGAACAGTCAGAGACTCCGCAGACCCGGTACATCATCAAGCGGGCTCTGAGGACACTCAACAAGAAGCGTCGTTGAAGGCCGAATCGCTCAGATGCTTTTCGAAGACCTCTTCGTCGATGTTGCGACCGCTCAATACCACAACGATATCGCCAGTGCCATCGCACCCATCGCCGTCGATTCCTAATGGAATTTTTCCCTCGAGCACCGCTGCGGTGGTGATGGCTCCAGAGGGTTCAGTTCTTAGACCATGGTTTTGGTAAAGCCAAGCCATCGCACGCTTGGTCTGATGATCGCTACAGACGACAGAGTCGCTGACGAGCCTTTGGAGGATCGGCCAATTGTTTAGACCAACATCGTAGGACAATAGACCATCGCAAATGCTTGTCGGCTTGGGCAATCGAACCCGTCGTTGCTCGATGCGCGATTGCCTAAAATCGTCGGCTTGGTCGGGTTCTACACCGATGATTTTGGCATCAGGAAAACCGTCGGCAATGGCAAGTGCATGGCCGGCCATCAATCCACCCCCACTGACGGCGCAAACGAAATGGGATAACCGCCTGCCTTGCTCCTTTAAACTTTGAACGATCTCGAGCCCTCCAACGCCGTTGCCAGCGATGACATAAGGATCATCATAAGGTGATGCTTGCAAGGCTTGCTCTTGCTCGGCAATCTCTTTGGCCAGTCGATCGCGAACGCCTGTCAGGTGATCGGTGGTGATGTCGTAGGTCCGGACTTCGGCTCCATACCTGCGGGTGTTCTCGAACTTGATCTTTGGAGCCGATTCGGGCATCACGATAATCACTCGCTTTTCGAATCGGTGCCCTGCATACGAAAGCCCAGAGGCAAAGTTTCCTGAGGAGTGGGCAGCAACCGGCCGGCCTGCTAGATTCGGTGCGTGCTTGGACATCCAATACAACGCCCCCATGAGCTTGAAAGACCCTACGGGAGTCCAACCGTAGTCCTTGATCCACACCCGACGGTCGGCTGGTAAACCCAGTTGTCGCTCCAGTGCATAAGATCGAACCAAAGGGGCAGGGGACATGTGTCCAGCAAGAATCCGCTGGGCATCGTGCAGATGTTCTATCGTTACACTCATGGCAGCTCAGGGGGTAAGCATCTTTCGGATCGATTCGATCGGAACGCAGCGCCGGAGAATCTGCTCGGGGTAGACCATGCGCCCCGTTGGTGCATCCGGTGGAGCATCTGGTGGAGCATCTGGTGGTTGGGGCACGTTCTCGGTGCTCTTCGACCGATCGCTCTTTTCTTGTTCGCGAAACATGGGATGAATGCGTGAGACCAAGC
>JAJTFC010000204.1 GCA_021298315.1 Planctomycetaceae bacterium | reverse complement strand
CTGATCTGTCCGATCTGTCCGATCTGTCCGATCCGTCCGATCCGTCCGATCCGTCCGATCCGTCCGATCCGTCCGATCTGTCCGATCCGTCTGATCCGTCTGATCCGTCCGATCCGTCCGATCCGTCCGATCTGTATTTACCGGAAACTCCGAATGAATTGATTCAACTTTTGGATTCGATTAGGCCGAATATCCTCGATAGTCGCAAGGGTGCAAGTGTACCGGCGACGTCCAATAAGCCGTGTTCTCGGGGGGGAATTATGATTCGCAAGGCGCTGATGGTAGTCGCCCTGGCAGTTGTTGCCAGCATTTCGACCGCTTCTGTTTCTCATGCACAGCAAGCGCAACAAGCTTATGGTAAATCTTGGGGCGGAGCGGCCAGCAACCGCGATTACGCACGTTTTTACCACTATCCTTACGTTTACTATCCACAGAATTTCTACGGGAGCGAGTATTACCGCAGCAGCGATAGCATGTACTATCGCTATGCTCCCGAGGCTCAAATTCCCGTCTACAATCGGCACTGGTATAATGAGTACCCGACCAACCGCCGGTACCATTGGGGCCACCACTTCATCCTAGACGTGTTCTAGACCCGCCGGTACCATTGGGGCCACCACTTCATCCTAGACGTGTTCTAGACCCAAGCGACATTCGGAATTCCATTCCCGCACACCGCAGGTTGCCGTCGGCATCCTGCGGTGTTTTTATTTTTGGTAACCCAACATCAGCGATCTTCGAATGTCGGAAGCTCAATCGCCACGCAACATCCCGAAGCGTCAAATCGCAAGGCTGATCGGTTCGTCGGCCTTTCCCATGTGGGTGCTTTCCGAAGACTCCCAGCTTGTGTTTGTCAACGAGGCATTCGAAGCTCTTTTTCCAGAGCTAGGGCCAGAGCCGCTGGGACTCCAATGCACGCTCGATGTTCATGAGTCCTCCGCCGAGCGCACGCGTTTAGCAAGATGGCTTGCTCTTCCGGCAAACGGATCGACTCAATGGATCCGATGCGTCAAAGATCGTTTGCCAACGAAGGCATCGCCCCCCGAGGAAGCTTGGCTGCGATGGATTATCCCGTTGGATCAATCCCAAGAACCCTGCACCTTGTGCGTTTTAAAACCTGATCGCGGAGACTCTCAAGCGATCTTCGAGGGAGATTTTCATCAGCGGATCGAAGTACCTGCATTGGATATCTGGGATAGCTATCCAAATCTCGATGGCATTTGGTACTTGCAAGGCCAATCGCTTGCAAGTCAAACGCTTCGTCAGCAATTGCAATTGGCGATCCAAGGTGATCATCCTTTGCAGATCGTTGGAGCTCTGGGAAAGTACCAAGTAGCGATCGCAGGAATGATCTTCAAAGAGCGGCGATTGCAGAGGGATCCAAGCCTGCAAACCGATCAAAAATCGAAAGCCTCACCTTTTACGATCGACTGCTGGCTGATGGACAAGGACTTGTTGCAAAGCACCTTCGAATGGATCGATGACACGCGGCGCAAGGTTCCGATACCTGAAGTCATTTTGCACCGGCTGGAACTCTTACCGAGCGAACTGCGAGAGACATTGGCTCGCATCTGCAGAGAGCAAAAGTGGAAATTCATCGCGACTCTGGGGCCCGACGCACAGAAGTCGCTTTTTGAAGGAGGCCGCGCTTGGGATTGGCTAATTTCCAGCAGTCGGATTCAATCCATTGAGTTTGTGCCCTTGTCGGATCGTACCGAAGACATCGAGAGCTTGCTTGCGGCTTGGATGCGACCGAATCCTTCCATGTGCTGGACACCGAGTTTCCTTGACACGTTGTTGGCATACGCATGGCCTGAGGATATCGACGAGATGGATCGAGCGCTTGAGCATGCTCTCAAGCGGGCCGGCCAAGGGATTCTCGATGAGACTCATTTACCGATTTCCCTTAGGACTTATCCATCGCATCTGGAGCGACCCTCGGAGGAGGATCCGATCGAATTGGATCAGGTCTTAGAGAGGGTCGAGCGGATGCTCATTGAGCGGGCATTGGCCAAGCATCCGAGGAACAATACTGCAGCGGCCAAATCGCTGGGGATCTCACGCGCCAGGTTGCTCAGGCGCATGCAGCAATGGGGTTTAGGTGCCGAGCGAACATCGAGCCCAAGCTCCGACGAGGTGATCTTCGAAGAACTCGATCCGTCGGAGGAGTAGCTATTTCATGAACAGTCGCTCTTGCGCCCCCAGTGTCGGTGATTTCTCCGAAATCACCGCTTGGAATCAGAGCAATCCTAATTTCGTAACTGGCTCTTGCCACACCGCCTGGCGGCGGCCGCATTTTTGACGGCATTGACGGTATTGACAAGGTTGACTGCATTGACGGCGGACAGAATTGACATCGTTGACATGATTGACGGCGGTGTTTGACATCATTGACGTTGTTGACGCCGAAAGTCAAAAAGTTCAATGCCGTCCAAGACCCGCGCGTCCGCCGCAGGCGGACGCGTTGTCGTAGGCACATTCCATGTGCCGTTGACCGTATTTAATCATGTGCACTTCGACCTCCAGCGGACGGCACAGCGGAGTGTGCCTGCTACCATTTCCAGCGGACGGCACAGCGGAGTGTGCCTGCTACCTTGCGCAGTACTCATCCAGGGCCTTGATCCAAGGCCCGATGTAGTGACCATGGTCGTGGTAGGTGCGGCCCGAATACATGTGCTGGTCGATCACACAAGGTTCGTTGACGTAGATCCCTCCACATACCTCTAAATCAAATTTGCACTTGGCCACCGTCGCCATCCGCAAACCTTTGACGATCCCCGCACGCGCAGGGATCTCGACCCCATGGCACACACTTGCCATCGGTCGCTTGTTCTCCCAAAACCAACGGGTGATCCGCAAAAGGTCTTGATCCTCCCGAATGTACTCGGGTGCTCGACCGCCGCTAAAAAATATCCCAGCATAGTCCTCGGGGTTGATGTCCTTAAAGGCAACATCAGCCTTGATCGTATAACCCTCCCACTCCTTGGTAATGGTCCAGCCAGGTTTGACCTCGTGCATGACCATTTGATAGACGCGTTTCTCGGGCGCTGCAACCACCGGCTCATATCCCCCTTCGATCAATCGATAGTAAGGGTACAGCGTATCTACTGTCTCGGTTGCGTCTCCAACGATGATCAATACTTTGTGTCGGTTCATCTTTGTCTCCCTTTCCATTCCCAGTGCTGGTGCGACTGCCGTAGCGATTGCCCCAGCCGCCAAAAAATGCCTACGATCTACTGACATTTGGTTTTCAAATGCTCCATGAGGTACTTCGAATCAACAGGCTCCCCGGTGGCTCGCTCGATGAGCTCCATGGGCAGATAACTCTGACCATGCCGATGCACCTTGCGTCGCAGCCACTCCAGGAGCACTTGAAACTCTCCCTGCTGAATCAGTCGATCCAGGGATCCTAGCTCGCGATTCGCGGCTGCGAACAATTGGGCCGAATAGATGTTCCCCAGCGTGTAAGTCGGAAAATATCCAATCAGTCCTGCTGACCAGTGTACATCTTGCAACACCCCAGTTCGATCGCTCGGGGGTGTCACGCCCAGTAAATTCGTGTACTTATGATTCCATGCCTGTGGCAAGTCTTTGACCGAAAGCCCCCCTCTCATGAGCTCTTCTTCGAGTTCAAAACGGATCAGGATGTGCATGTTATAGGTCACCTCATCGGCCTCGATCCGTATCAAACTCGGTTTGACCCGGTTGAGGTCCTCGACAATCCCAGCCAGAGGCACGCCGCGAAACGCATTTGGGAAATACTCCAAGAGGTGGGGATAAGCCCATTGCCAGAAGGGCTCGGACAATCCAACGAGGTTCTCCCAGAGCCTCGATTGCGACTCATGCACACCAAGACTTGCTGCCGTCGCCAGCGGAGTCCCATACCATTGCGGATCGAACCCCTGCTCGTACATCCCATGCCCAGCCTCGTGCAGTACGCCATAGAGTCCCATCGAAAAGGATTCTTTGGAAAATCGAGTTAAAATGCGATGATCGTGAGGGCCCAAAGTCGTGCAGAAGGGATGTTCGGTTTGATCGAGTCGCCCGCGTTGGAAATCAAATCCGATTTGCTCGGCCACCCACTTTGAAAAACGTTCCTGCGGTTCTAATTCGAAGTGTCCCTCGACGACCGAAGGCCCGAGTTTTGCCGCTTTTTGCGATGCAACTTGAATCAGCGGTACAAGCGAATCTCGCAAATCGGCAAATATTCGCTGGACTTGATCTGTCGTGGCTCCCTCTTCGTAACTGTCGAGCATCACATCGTAG
>JAJTFC010000104.1 GCA_021298315.1 Planctomycetaceae bacterium | reverse complement strand
GCTTGTCGGCTAACGTTATGTCGGCCTGCTGGGCCTAAGCAGCCAAGCAGCCATCGAGAGTTGTTATACCCATCGCGGTCAACGATTTGGCTGTCGTTTGTACGGTCACAGCCCGACGCTCGCGCTCGTCGGCTAACAGGTTGACTAAGATTCCCCGATTGGAATCTCGACGATGCAGCGGGTGCCACACGGACTTCGTCGTTCGAATCTTATCGAACCCCCAATCCCTTGGATGACGTTGCGAGTAAGAAATACTCCCATTCCCATTCCCTTTCCCACTTCCTTCGTCGTGAAGAAGGGCTCTCCGATTCTCCGGAGAACTTCATCGCTCAGTCCGGCTCCTTGATCATCGATGATCAATTGCCAACTTTGTGCCCCATTCGGATTCCTTTCGATATTCGAGTTGAGGATCACCGCTTGTGCCGGCTCAGACGCATCCAATCCGTTTTGCAGCAGGTTGCGTAACGCTTGGGATAGCGCCTGTTTGGGTAGCATCGCTTTGAACTCCGCAACAGCTTTTTCCATCCGCAATTCGACTCGCTGGGGCTCTCGCATCGCGTCGATTGTTTCCTCGATGATTTCCCGAAGTGTCACTGGATGGAGCCGTTCGGCAGCGGCTTCCCCAGCACCGCTTTTCATTCGATGAAGGATGTCTTTGCAATGGGCGAGCTCTTCCCGGATCAACCCAAAATCTCGTTTAACTTTCTCAGGGATCTCAGGCTTGTTGAGTGTGCGAGACAGTTCACCTGCAATGACCGCAATGGTCGACAATGGAGACGCCAGTTCGTGGCCCGCTCCGGCGGCCAAGGTTGCAAGGGCTTCGAGCCGTTGGGCCCGTTCCTTATCTTTTTCCGCGATCGCCAGCCGCCGATCCCTTAGCCGGACTTCGAGGGCTAGCTGGGACACAAAGTAGGTAAGTACACAGCTACATGTCGCAAAGGAAATCCAAAACGCCCATTTGGTAACTCCCCATGTCGCACCGTGCTCGTAGGGTGATCCGGCAAACACACCCACAGGAGTTGCCGTATTGAGAAGCAAGAAACAACCTAAAACCGACGCGGCAGAAATCATAATCGCCCACGATCTCGGGAGAACCACCCCTGCGACTGCGATGTTGGCTACGTAGAATAAAATAAAGGGGTTGGCTGCTCCACCGGTGAAATAAAGTAGGCCGGTCAAGATCGCTACATCGAACAGTAGAACAGCACCGAGTATTTGACTTTGAAGTCGATTGCGGATGCTATTACCATTTGCAGATCTCTTGGCGACTATCCACAACGCGATGTTGCTTGCGATCATCAGCAGCACGAGCATGAGCAACTGTGGGATCGCAAGTGGGATGTCCAAGACCAACCGTACGAAACCGATCGCAATCAATTGCCCAGCGATCGCGATCCATCGCAACTGCGTCAACCAAAGCGCCGTGGTTGGATCGCCAGAGCCTTCATCGGGTTCTCGTTCTTGAATCACTTGGTCGATTGCCCCTCTACCAGAATCCATTCTCGGTCTGTTTCGGACACGCTCCAGTTTTCTGACTTCCCACTCGGCCAACGAACTTGAACGTTCGCCGGAAAAACACCGCTTTCTGGAATACCAAAGTGGATGATCAAATCATTAGCAGATGCATAGGAGCCTCCACCAACAACCTGCCGCACAGATTTGAGGGTGCCAATTTTCAGCTCGACGCGAGCACCGAATGCATCGCGGTTGCTCGTGGTTCCTACCAAGCGGATGCGAAGGGACTTGCCACCGGGTGTCTTGTTGATCACCACGGCCGCATCGGTATTGATTCGGCTCGTTACAAAATCCAGTTTCCGTCCTGATTCAAATCGGCCATGGCCAATCCTCGCGATGACTGCGGTGTATTCAGATAGGCACAGTCTCCGACCACCAGTTGAAAACTTTTACCCGCGATGTTCTCGAGGATTTGAGGACGCTGATCGTAAGTTGCACCCAGAGGTTTGAGCTCGATGTGGCCGTTGACCACAACCAAGTCCTCGTCGCCATCGCAGTCCATATCCGCAAAGGCCGTACCCCAACCGACGCTCGCTTGATCGGTCGATGCTATCCGAGCATTGATCGAGGCATAATTGAACAGAAGCTTTCCATTGTTTCGGTACAACGCATTGAGCTCGTTTTGGTAGTTGGTTACCCATAAATCCTCGAACCCATCGAGGTTGTAATCACCCAAGGCGATCCCCATACTCCCCTCGGGTGTCCCTGCATCGTTGGTTGCCACTCCACTGCGTCGGGCCACCTCGGTGAACTTGAAATCTCCATCGTTGCGATACAGCAGATTCGGATCGACATCGTTAGAAACGTACAAGTCGACGTCTCCATCGTCATCGAGGTCTGCGGCAAGAACCCCAAGTCCCCGAAGCGTGTCTTCGATACCTGCCGGAGCACTGATGTTCTCAAATCGACCATCTCCTAAGTTTCGATACAGCACATCGGATAATCCCTTGAACTCTCGAGGCCCACAGTAATCGGAACTCTTTTGAGCTTTTCCGAATCGAGCATCCACACCGCATACGGGATTGTTGTCAAAACTCCAGTCTGCGTAGTTGGCAACGTACAGATCTGCAAGCCCATCGTTATTACCATCAAAAAAGGCTGCCGAGGCGCCCCAGCGACGATCATCAAGACCGATGGAAAGAGCATCGAGGAGTTCAAAGGTTCCGTCCCCTTGATTGCGCAGCAACTGGCCGACGCTGTAACCGGTCACAAATAGATCCAAGAAGCCATCGCCATCGTAATCGCCAACGCTTAGTCCGGCGCTGTAACGCTTCGATAGGTCCATGCAGGCCTCTTGGGTCACATGCTTGAATCGAGCCTGGCCCATCCCGCGATGCACCGAGCCGACATAGCCTTTCATGATTCGGTTGGGAACATCGGCGTATCCACCACCAGCACAAAAAATATCGCTTTGTCCGTCCCGATCGAAATCCATCACAGCGATGCCGGCCCCGGTCGTCTCGGGCAAAAACAGATTTCCTTGCTCGCTACCGGTTCGAACCACTGCCTCGGGAATTGCACCTTGGATCCACTCCAGATCGATCCTCGATGCGCTTGCAACGGCAGGCTCATGCAAGGGCTTCGCCTCCTTGGACGATCCTTGTCGAGCTTTATTAATAAACTCCGGTGCTTGCTCTTTCGGCTTACAAGCGCTTGAAAGAATCAAGGCCAAGCTTACAGCCAGCCCGAGCATCGTTTGTCGATGGGCATGGCTGGACATAGATCACTGCACTCCACGTCGGAGGTTGATGTAACGCTGATGGCGAGCCGCCAGCTCCGGTTTGTTGATTCGGTTGAAGTAGATCACCATGTCCTCGTGAGCCGGAAGAAAAGTCTCATCGAGCGAAAGTGCCAAGTTAAGCCAATACAAACCGTCTTCTCTGGATTGCTTGTGCAAAAGAATATGGCCGAGCTCGTAATGCTGCTGGGCCTGTCGATCCGTCCCAGACATCAATCTAGCCAAACGTCCATCGATCGATTGCACATCTGCTTGCCCCGCCTCTGCAGCTTTCGCAAACCGATCCGATTCGGCCGTGTTGCCTAGAGCCTGATGGGCTTGGCTGAGCAAGTTCGCGACTCGCACATCTTCGGGCCAAAGAGCAGCAACGGAGCTGAGGGTATCGACTACTTTTTTGTGCTCGTTTTTAGCGCTGAAGATCCGTGCCAAGACGATCCGCATTTCAATCGTTGCTTTGCCCGATTCGATCAAAGGCTCAAATAGCTCGACGACTTGGTCGACTCGATCCAGATTAAACAAGGCTGTTCCCAAAACACCGATGGCATCCAGATCGTCTTTGTTGCTCTTGAGGTAGCGTTCCAAGGCCAAGACTGCACGTTGAGGGTCTCTGGCTTGGAGATAGGCAGAAGCCAATTGGCGATAAACGGGAACAAAATCTGGGTAGCTTCGTGCACAGTTCTCGAAGAGTTCGATCGATTTGTCCGCATCGCGGCCTGAGAGAGCAAGCATCCCGCGGAAGAAGTCGATCCAAGGAGTTTTCGGATCGGTGTCAGACCAAAACTTAAGGAATGCATCGGCTTTCTCGAACTCGAGTTTTCCGAGTCGTCCGTAGACGATCGCAGGTCCGATCTGTTCCAGATCCGGTTCGGCGACGGACATCACCTCTGCGATGGAAATGTCCATGTTCGGAACATTGCCGACTTGGATCTCCCGCAACAGACGCTCGGTGGAGATCTTGTCCTCGGGGTAGTTTAGTTGCTTGGCGATGCTGGCAAATTGACTAAAAGCGACATCGTCACCTATGTGCCTGTAGGCTCGAGCCCGAAGAAATGCCGACTCGGCGGTGAGGCCAGAGTTCTTTTCAAGTTTCTTGATCTCTTTGAGCGCCTCTTGGTCATCCCCCATCGCCAGGGATTTTTCGATGCGCTGGATCGAGGTCGTGTACCGGTTACGGAAATAACCAAAGATTGCAAGCGGGATGAGGATCGCAAGTAGGATCGCTAAACGGACGCTTGACCAACCCGAACTCCTTTTCGCCTCAGCCTTGGTGTTCTTGGCTGCTTTGGGATCCAAATCGTCGAGGGTCAAGAGAACAGGAAAGTTTGTCGCCTCAATCGATCCGCTTGAAGTTGGTTTTGATCTTCCACGGGCCATAAGAATCTGCAGGGGTTGAGGAAAAGAAGGCCTGGAAGTTAGGGCGACAAGTTTAAGGTTAACCGAGTAGTGTATGGTATCGAAAAGGGGGGCTTTTGCAAGGAATATCCGTGGGTTGTCCGTCCCTTGGACATGTTTGAACAAGGAAAATCTAAAGTTGAATTGACCAATTTCGGGCGTGTTTTCACTCTGCCGATATACTGGGGAAGGATTTCCAAGCCTCGGTCGTGTTTCCGTGGCTTTAGGTCAAAACCCCAAAGTCCTCTGAGCCAAATGATGTCGAATAAAAAAGCTGCTGACCAAGCCAACCACGCTCCGCAGGGTGCGGACCAACCGGTCGTTTGGGTTACCGGAAGTGGTGCCAAAAGGGTCGGCAGAACCGTTGCCCAGCATTTTGCAACCTGTGGTTATCGCGTCGCACTCCATGCCCGATCCAGCCTGGAAGAACTCCATTGCTCCCGAGAAGAAATCGCCCAATTGGGAGTCCCGTGTATGAGCACGACCGGGGATATACGCTCTTACCAAGCCATGGAGCAGGCCGTCGCAGCGATCGTGCTTGAATTTGGACGCATCGACGCGATGGTCCACTGCGCGGCGGTATGGGATTGGAAAACGCTCGAAGAAACCACCCAGGAGGATCTGACTCGTCAATTCGAAATCAACACCCTTGGGAGTTACAACGTGGCCAAAGCTGCGGGGCTTGCCATGATCGGCCAGCCAAGCGGTGGCAGATTGGTTTTGGTCGGCGATTGGGCAGTGATCCGACCCTACCAAGATTTTTCGGCCTACTTCGTCGGAAAAGGAGCCATCGAGACGCTGGTTCGATCCTTGGCCGTTGAACTTGCTAGCCGCAATCCCAATGTGCATGTCAACGGCATCCTGCCCGGACCGGTGATGCTAGATACGAGCATCTCCCAAGAAAGAGCCGACCGAATCCTTCAGTCAAGCCTCGTTAAGCGGCATGGCCGTCCTGAAGATGTCGCCCAAGCGGCATACTTTTTGGCGACCCAATCGTTCATCACTGGGGTGTGTCTGCCCGTTGACGGTGGCCGGAGCATCTATGCACCGAGCGAAACCGAGTCGGCCGCACACCCCACTTTCAAGTCCGGCTAATCGAGCCGGCCAGTCCCATTACCACATCAAGGATGGATGGCAATTCGGGTGTTACCCAATCAAGCTGATCGCAAGCAACTCATGGAAGGTGCATTCGAGAGACTGCGAGTTCGCTTGCTCGCAGGTTTGGTCTACTATCCGATGTTGGTTTTGCTCCTGATCGTGCTTGCAACGATCCATCTGACCCACTGGCTTGGGACTCTCACCGCAGTTTCTATCGAGCTCCTTGGTTGGATCCTCTTTTGGTGGTCGCGTTTGTATAGCCCCAAAACTGCGCTAAATGCGATGCCACTGAACCTGTTATTCATGTGCCTCATAGGACTTGCCTACGGTGCCTTGCATGACTTTCAAATCACCCGCGTTCGCCAGCAATTGCGAAGTTGGAATCAAGCCAATGTGGCAGACTCGAAGGATCCGACACATGCCCATTCATGGAAACCGGTGGTGCTCCAAGGTTCGATCCAGCAGACGCTCAGGTACCGACGCGCCTCGATCCCAAACCGAAATGCGACAGATGAAAATACCATGGATGATTGGCAATCGCTAACGATCATTCATGTTTCCAAAATCAAACGGCAAGACTCATGGAGCGAACTTTCGCTCGATGCATCTTTGGCGATCGATGGCAAGCTCAATGGGATATTTCCGGGCGATCAAGTTATCCTCTATGGTCATTGGAGGCGTCCGCTTCCACCAAGCAATCCAGGTCAGTTTGACCTGCGAAATCGCTACGCGGAGCTCGGACTGGCCGCTCAGATCAAAGCCGAATCCCCCGACTTGGTCCAGCGCACAGGGTCGGGGAGTATTTGGAGATTGGATCGGTGGCTAGCCATCTGGACCGACCGAGCGCTCCTGGCGATGGATCGGTATGTGATCCTCCAACAGTCCCCTTTGACCGCAGCGTTGGTGCTCGGTCAACGCGAACAAGCCGATTGGCAATTTCAAGAACAGATGCTTGCCACCGGTACGATCCACATGCTGTCGATCTCCGGGATGCATATCGAGATGGTGGCCCTGAGTCTTTTGATCTGCGGATGGATGCTTAGGCTGCCAAAAGGCTTGGTGATGCTCGGCACGGTTGGCGTTTGTGTTTTGTATGCGTTGCTCTGTGGGGCTAATCCGCCCGTTGCCCGCGCTACGATCATGCTCACTGGAGCATGTGTTGCCCGCTACCTTGGATGGTCCTTTAGCAGCCTGAATATTCTGGCTTTTGCTGGATTGGCTATTCTTTCCCAACGTACCTCGGTGGCCTTTGAAGTCGGAACTCAGCTCTCGTTTCTGACCGTTGCGGTGCTGATCTTAACATTCCCACTGTTTCGTCACCGAACCATTCCAATCCAGCGTCTGATCGAGTCCAAGGAGAGTTGGTGGTCCAAATCCTTACGCGGTTTTCGTTGGTTGTGTTGGGAGTCGATCCGAAGCAGTTTTTGGGTTAGCCTCATTTCAGCCCCGCTGGTGTGGTGCTCGTTTCATATCATCAGCCCAATCTCGATTGTGCTTAACCTGATCCTGTGGCTGCCAATGCTTGCAGCACTTCTGAGCGGATTGGCCTTAGTGCTCTTGTTCTGGTTTCCTCCTGCAGCATGGCTCTTCGGTGCTTGTTGCGGGTTGTCCTTGTGGTTCCTCTCGCTTGTAGTAGCCCTAGCTCACAAGATCCCCTTTGGGCACTTCTGGTCAGCCTCGCCACCGACCTGGTGGCTCATCGGCTTTTATTCGATCTGTATGGGAATCACTCTTTGGCTCGGTACCAAGCGTTCAGGAGCAAGGCGTGTTCTGCTATGGGGCTTAGGAGTTTGGTTTGCTCTGGGGTTCGTGTGGCTTGAAACTCACCAAGCCTATGAGCGATTTTTTCAGCACTCGGGCAACTCGGCTCTACGAGTGACCTTTTTGGATGTCGGCCACGGAACCTCGGTGGTCGTTCAGACCCCCGATGGGAGTCATTGGCTCTACGATGCAGGAAGGCTCGGGGACCATCAGCGGAGCTATCAACCTATTGCTCAAGCCCTTTGGGCGATGGGTGTAAGACGAATCGATGGACTGATTCTTTCCCATGCAGACTCCGATCATTACAACGCCATGCAAGGACTTCTCGAACGATTCTCGGTGCGTCGGTTCATCACAACCGCTCAGGTGGGGGAACATCCAAGCCCGAGTCTACAGGAGCTGCTCGATCAAGTTCGAACTCAAGGAATTCCGATCGAGTATTGGCCAGCTCAGGCATCGGCAGCCAAAAACATTCATTCCGGCATCACCGCAATCTATCCAAGCTCGGAGTTGCCCCTAAGTCCATTTCGAATGGCTAGCAGCAACGCAAAGAAAAGGAATGTCAAGTCGATGAGCGACAACGCCAAAAGCTTATGCTTGGTCATCGAGCATGCCAACCGACGCATCCTCCTGCCGGGCGATTTGGAAAGTCCCGGTACAGAGATTCTCACAGCAGGCTCACCGATAAAAGTCGATGTGCTGATGGCTCCTCATCACGGTTCACTAACGAGCAAACAGGACTCGCTCATCGCATGGTGCAAGCCATCGACGATCGTTATCAGCGGGTCGTACAAGTCGCTTGATCCGAGGGTCTTTGAGGTCTATTCACCAAGCGGCCAAGATGTCTTGCACACGGCACGAGATCACGCACTACAACTGCGCATCGAGCCTGAGGGCTCGATGCAATGGTATCGATGGTCAGAAAACCAGTGGCTTCAAGTACATCGATAATTCGGTCCTTCAGGTATTTTAGTGGGTAGAAGCTCGGCTTACTCTTACTCGTACTCGTACTCGAAAACGCCCGAATCGATTCAAGTCGATTAGCTTTTTAAGGAATCTTAAACCCCAGCATTTGGCCCGTTTTTCACCGCAATCCCAATACTTCTCTTCGAGTACGAGTACCGCTTCGCTGAGTACGAGTACGAGTACGAAAAGAACCAGTGGTAGGAATTGCCAGTCACGATAATACCGGATGGACCGATAATCCTATACCAACGCATCGAGTTGCTTGACCAATTGGCTCAGTCGCTCCAACGCCGTTTCTACCGGTTGGGGGCTTGTCATATCCACTCCCGCATCGCGAAGCAAATCCAATGGATCTTTTGAACAACCCGCTTGGAGGAACCCTAAGTAATCCTTGAGTTCACTCTGGCCACCCTCAAGCACCCGTTGCGAAAGCGCGATGGCTGCCGACAATCCCGTGGCGTACTTGTACACATAGAACGCTCTATAAAAGTGCGGAATTCGGAAACACTCCAGCTCCAGTTCCTGATCGATCACGAAATCTGGCCCAAAGTAATCTCTCAGCAGTCGGCCATAGGTCGACTTGATCGATTCGACCGTAAGCGGCTCTCCAGCCTCTGCCATCGCATGGATCTTTTTCTCAAACTCCGCAAACATCGTCTGACGGACAATCGTCGCTCGGATGCTGTCGATCTCATGGTTGATGATCGACGCCTTCTCTTGTGGATTCGATGCGCGCTCGATCAAAGTTCTGGCTAGGAGCTGTTCGTTGAATGTTGAAGCTACCTCGGCCACAAAAATGGTGTAGTTGTAGTACTGGAATGGCTGATTGCGAGCCGAATAGTAACTGTGCATCGAATGCCCAGCTTCGTGCGTGAGCGTAAAGACATCGTTGAGCACATCGGTCTTGTAGTTCATGAGAATATAAGGGTCGGCTTCGAACGAACCGCAGCTAAAGGCTCCGCTCTGCTTGCCTGCATTCGGATAGCGATCGCACCAGCGCCCTCGCAAACCACCTTCGAGAACCTTGCAATACTCCTGCCCCAATGGTCTCAAGGACTCCATCACGATCCCGACGGCCTGATCCCAACCCCGATGCGTCTTGGATTCAGCCAGGATAGGTACATAAGTATCATAGTGATGGATCTTATCGAGCTTCATCTTGCGCCGTCGCATGTCAAAATACGCATGGACGGCGGGTAAATGGTTGCGTACTGCGGCGATGAGATTGTCGTAGACAGCCACTGGTACATTGTCGGCAAAGAGTGAGGATTCCAGAGCACTTGGATAATTCCGGGCCTTGGCGTAATACACATCGGCATGCACACTGCCGGCCAAGGTTGCTGCGAGCGTATTTTCGTGTGCAGAGAATTGGGAGTAATATTGATGAAATGCTTTTTGCCGAACCTCTCGCTTGGGCGATTGCAGCAGCGCGGCAAACGAAGCGTTCGTCAGTTCGATCTGGCTACCTTCCTCGTCCTCGAGCAAGCCGAACTTTAAATCCGCATCGTTGAGTTGACGAAACGTCTTGCTAGCCGTTTGAGCCATCTCGCTTTGCATGGCTAAAAGTCGCTCTTCGCTTTGGCTCAGCGTATGGGCTCGGTAACGATGGATCCGCTCGATGACCAGTCGATAAGGAGCAAGCACAGGTTGACTCAGCCACTTGGACATCGTTTCGTCTGGGATCGCAAGGATCTCAGGTCGAATAAAACTTGCCGCTTGACCGGCCTTGGAAGCCAGATTTTGATAGCGGGCAGCAAACCCCTGGTACTTGCTGTTTCCTTGATCCTCGGCGGTCTTTAGGAAAGCATAAGTCCCAATTCTTTCGGCGATCCGATCCGTCTTGACATCGTGATCCAAGCATGCGGCGAGTTGTTCGGGGCTTTGCCCCAATTTTCCAACAAACTGCGAGAAGCCTTCAATGCAGGATTCGAACTCCGGCAAAGCGGCTTGCCAAGCTTCATCGCTTGGGAAAAGACTCATCAAGTCCCATGTGTCGTTGGATGCAACTTCTGATCGCTTAGGATTGCTCATGCTGTGTCTCAGTGTTTGTCTTCGTTAGTTTATCTTCGGTACTGTAGGTATATCGTTATTTATTGGGCGTGGTTTTCATCGACTAAGCGAACGGTACCCGAGAGGATTGTATGCCGATTTGCTTGGCTGTCTATCAACCGCAACGAACCATCTGGAGCGATCCCATCGGCTTTGCCTACCAGGGTTCTTGATGGTTGTTGAACTTGAACCGTTCGATCGGCTAACCAATCCCAATGAGGCCAGTTTTGATCGATCCAGTCGGGCTGTGATTTGCAAACGCTAGAGAGTTCTAGCCAGTTTTGTAAGACCGCAATCAATACCGATTCGCAACTTACCGACTCATTGGTTTGTCCAGGCACAAGAACCTCGTGCAGACTCACAGCATTTTGCCTTACATCCACAGGCGCTAGATTCAAATCCACTTGGCAATTAATCCCGATGCCGATAATCGCGTATCCTAAGTGCCCGATCGAATTGGACTCGATCAATATTCCACAGATCTTCCGATCCTCGACGTACACATCGTTGGGCCATTTTACCTTCGGTTGCGATCGACTCAGTGGACGGATCGCTTGGGCCACTGCCAGCCCAACTTGCAAAGGTAGCTTGGCAGAGCTAGCAGGGGCATGGTTGATCGCCATGGAAAACATCAAGCAGCCTTGCGGCGAAAACCATCGATTGCCCGAGCGTCCTGCACCGGCAGTCTGTTTGTCGGCTATGGCCAAGCATGGCACAGGGGCAAGTCCCTCTTTGATCTGCCGATCTAAGAAACGATTGGTCGAATCGATGGAGTCAAGCCACTGGATGTCGCGAAAGTAGCCAAGTTGCTGGAGGGATTCGATGGCCCAGCGGCGTCGTAGATCGGGAATCATCGCTGGGATCAGACGTGTTGTCCGAGCCGTTCTGCAAGTCGCTTTAGGGTGTCGCTCGCGTCGTTTTCGATGAGCTTAGCATGGATCAGATGCAAGCAGGAGCGGTCGTTCCATGCGGCATTGATGGCAGCATCAAACTCGGCTTCGTTGGTCACTAGGTATCCTTTGCCGCCGCCATAGACTTCGGGCAGTTTCGAGTAGTTCCAAACGGCGATCTCGTTGTATTTCCAGGAACCTTCCTGCAGGTAGCGTTCGGTGCCATAGCCGTGGTTATCGAGCACAATGATGATCGGAGAAAACTTGCATCGAATCAAAGTCGACATTTCCTGTCCGGTCATTTGGAAGGCACCATCGCCGACGATCACCAGCACTCGATCCTGGGGCTTTGCAACGCAAGCTCCGAGGGCCGCCGGAACGGAGAAGCCCATCGAGGTGTAGTAAGCAGGGGAGAGGTAATCGGTTCGTTCGTGGATCACCAATTCGCTCGACGCAAAGAGCGCATCACCGATATCGGCGATGACGATCGTATCGGCATCGAGTTGGGTGTTGATCCTCTCGACAATCCGAGTGACGCTCAGTCCTTGATCGGGCTGAACTTTGAAGTCATGAGGTTTCTTCAAATGGAGTTGATCAGGTATGTGTCTTCGGGCAGGACTCGGTTTGGCTTCGATGATCTTGCTGATGAAGTCACCCAGTGGGACATTGGGATACTGATGGTAAGAGATTTGGAGTTGCTCGCTGGTCGCATAGATGACGTTGCGAACTTCAAGTTTGGCTGTGTAGATACCGAGATTGATGTCGGTCATGAAGGCCCCGAGCATCAGCACGCAATCGCTGTCTTCGACATATTTGGTGACCTCTTCGCGTCCCATGGCACCTTCGTAGAGCCCCACAAAAAGCGGATGGGTCTCGTCGACAACACTCTTGCCCAGAATGGTCGTTGCGATCGGGATACCCGCTTGTTCAGCCAAGCGAATAACCTGATCCTGCAAACCAAATCGATGGATTTCAACACCTGCGACGATCAGTGGCTTCTTCGCAGCGTTGAGCCTTTCGACCGCCTCGCGAACCGCTTCGTCCAGAGCAAGAGTGTCGAAGGGATTTGCCGGACTGCGATAGGACTTGGCCACCGAAGGAATCTCGTCGACCATGTCGCGAGGCAAGTCGATGTAGACCGGTCGCTTGTAGCGATAGCAGGCATCCAGAACTCGATCGATCTCGCTAAAAGCAGTAGCAGGATCGTTCAATTCGGTGGCGGCGATGCAGAGTTTCTCGAAGACCTCAAGCTGGGTGCTAAAGTCTCTGACTTTGTGGTGCAAAAGCGGATTGTTGATCCGCTCCTTGAGACCAGGTGAACCGGTGAGCATGACCACTGGGGACTTCTCTGCAAACGCTCCGGCGATGCTGTTGGCAACCGACAATCCGCCGACGCAGTAGGTCACGCACACAGCCCCCATGCCATGGATGCGAGCGTAAGCATCGGCGGCGAAACCCGCGCAATCCTCTCGCGTGCAACCGACGACGTTGATGTCGCTTTGCTCGAGCAAGCTGTAGAATCGTAGAACGTAGTCCCCTGGAATTCCAAAACAGTCCGAAATCCCATAAGCCATCAGGCGGTCGATCAAATACTGCCCGATCGTTTTGTCGACATGCCCCTTTTTGGTGGTTTTGGCAGGTGACTTGACCAAGTTACGATCGATTGAGCTCAATGGGTTCGGCATGCGATAAGTCCATCAATGAAAGCTAGGGAACAAGCAAGTCAGCAAACGACAATCTCTAATCGCTAACTTTTGAGTTTTACCAAGGACGGGGTAGTATCTCCCTTTGGCAAGGACTCTTCGCTAGCCATCTTGCGAATGTCCTCGGTGATCCGCATCGAGCAGTACTTTGGTCCGCACATGCTGCAGAAATGAGCGCTCTTGAAGGTGTCCTGAGGGAGTGTTTCGTCGTGATAAGCTTGCGCGGTTTGTGGATCCAAAGACAGGCGGAACTGCTCTTTCCAGTCGAATGCAAACCGGGCTCTCGACAGAGCGTCATCGCGCTCCTGGGCTCCTGGCCGCTTGCGAGCCACATCGGCCGAGTGTGCAGCGATCTTGTAAGCGATCACACCTTGTTTGACATCCTCGCGATTCGGGAGGCCCAAGTGCTCCTTGGGGGTCACATAGCAAAGCATCGCAGCTCCGCTCCAACCGGCCATCGCAGCACCGATGGCGCTGGTGATGTGGTCGTATCCGGGTGCAATGTCAGTGACCAAAGGGCCCAAGACGTAAAAAGGAGCTCCATGGCAAACCTCGATTTGCTTTTTGATGTTCATGTCGATCTGATCCATCGGGATGTGACCAGGGCCTTCGACCATCACTTGGGTCCCTTTCTCCCAACTCCTCAGGCAGAGCTTGCCTAGAACATCCAATTCAGCAAATTGGGCCGCGTCGCTTGCGTCGGCGATGGAACCTGGACGCAGTCCATCACCGAGGCTCCAGGTCACATCGTATTGCTTCATGATGTCGCAAAGATCATCGAACGATTCGTAGAGCGGATTCTGCTTGCGATGGGCCATCATCCACTTGGCGATGAGCGATCCACCTCGGGAAACGATTCCCGTGACGCGAGAGGTCGTCAAGTGAAGGTGTTCCAAGAGCACTCCGCAGTGGATCGTCATGTAGTCGACGCCCTGCTTGGCTTGGTGCTCGACCATATCGAGAAAATGCTGCGGACGCATGTCCTCGATATTGCCCCCGAGTTCTTCGAGCATTTGATAGATCGGTACGGTCCCAATCGGCACCGGAGAAGCCCCGATGATCTGCTTGCGGATGTTGTCGATGTCTTTGCCAGTCGAAAGATCCATCACTGTGTCGGCTCCGTAGTGAACTGACACGTGGAGTTTCTCGAGTTCCTCTTGCACGTTGCTCGTTACGGCGGAGTTGCCGATGTTTGCGTTGATCTTGCACTTGGCAGCAATCCCAATCCCCATCGGTTCGAGTGCACCTTCGAGGTGGACGCGGTTGGCAGGGATCACCATCCGGCCCGCAGCGACTTCCGTGCGGATCAGTTCAGGACTAAGCCGTTCTCGATTGGCAACGAACTCCATTTGGGGAGTGATTTGGCCTGATTTTGCGGCTAGGTATTGGGTCGACACTATGTAGGAACTCCAAGCTAAGAGGGGAAATGTTTATCGTGTTTTTGCAAACCGAATCCTTTTTGGGGACTCTCTTTGTGGACTCTCAGTGTATCCGTCGAGGAATCGCTGGAAAACTCGCAAGCATCGAAGCTTGGCAGTATTTCTGACCAATTTCGGGCGAGAATTTCACCAAATTGCTATGTTGAAGCCTCAGGCCCTCAAAACCGGCTGTTTTGAGCGATTTTAGGAAACTTTCAAGGGAGTCAGTAGCATGAGCGAGTTGCGGCTGGAGAAGCTACGCGGAGCGGTCCGATCGATCCAAGGCGAACGTGTTTTCAGTGAGGATTGGGCTAAAACCCAGTGCGGAGATCTTGCCCCAGCCTATGTCACCAAGATCCTCAAGCAATTGGCCAAGGACGGTCATTTGGAGGCTTGCAAAGAGAACAAGCAGACCTACTACAAATGGCTCGTCGAGGATCCCAAGCAGGTCGATCATTGGATTGAAAATCAGGTTTATCGGCATCAGATCAAATCGGTGCCTCTTGCGGATCGTCCCCGGGAGCAGTTGCTCGAGCAGGGTGCCGAGAGGCTCACCGATGCCCAGCTCCTGGCGATCCTCATCCGAGTGGGAGTCCCCGGAGAGTCGGCCGTACAAGCAGGCCTTGCAATTTCTTCGAGATATCAAGATCGGGAGCTGGCAAGGCTCATCGATGTGAGCCTGCAGGAGCTCAAGCCAATCACCAAGGCGATTCGAAGCGATAGTTATTGCCAGATCATGGCAGGGATCGAACTTGGTCGGCGAATCGCCACGATGCGAGACATCGAGCCGGTACTTCCGGAACGCATTCGAGGCAGTGACGATGCGATCGCCTACTGCATGCGGCGATTTTCAAGGCTGGCTGCTGATGGAGTCCAAGAAGAGTTTCATATCGTTTCGCTCGATACTCAGCATGGACCGATCAGTTCCCATCGCATCACCGTCGGCACACTCGATGCAAGCTTGGTCCACCCTCGCGAAGTTTTTCGTGCAGCGATCCGCGATAGTGCTTCGGCGATCCTACTGGTGCATAATCACCCATCGGGCGATCCGACTCCCAGCCGCGAAGACGTTGCGGTTACCGATAGGCTCAGCAAAGTTGGAGAGTTGGTCGGTATCCGAGTGCTCGATCACATCGTCGTTGCCAAAGGCGGAGGCCG
>JAJTFC010000103.1 GCA_021298315.1 Planctomycetaceae bacterium | reverse complement strand
CGCCAAGCACGCCGCATGAACTTGGCGATAACCTCTCGAGCATAATCCATTTCATTTACAGAATTTTCGCTCTCAAAAAAGATACGGCGATGGGAGGCTGGCGGCCACTGATCATAGACAGGCGCTTGAACCTCGACGTAATCGATTTCAATATCTCCTGGAGATGCAGAGCTATTCACCAGCCGAATGTACTCCGATGGGCTCGGCGTCGCACCCATTGGTGAAGTCCTCCGGACCGAGTTCCGCGGATAGATCTCGCCCAGCGGTATAATCCACTGATAGAACTCAGCGGCGCCTGATGTTGCAGTGATCGGATGATCGTGTTGACTTACCCGCATCAGCGCGCGGCCTTCATTGCTGGCTTGCCAGCCAAAATGCAATTGCAAACTTGGCGGAGCCTTCGATTCGTTGGACCCTCGACTGGCTCGCACCCGCACTAGAAGATTGCCTTCATCGGGCAGATGGTTTCCCAGTTCAATGTTCAACCATTTTCCAGACGGGATCACTGCAATCTGCTGAATGCTAGTGGGTGGCTGCTCGAGTTTTTCCTTGGGAGCGACTGCATATTTGGCTTGGTAATACTCCCAGTGCGATGTGGCAGTGCGACCGGTATCTAATTTGCGGAAGTAGGTCTGAGAGTGAGGCTTGGTGAAACTCTGCTCAAGTTTTTCTATCTCAGCCTTCAGCTTCGCTTCATCATCCTTGTGCTCCTTACGAAGCTTCTCCATTTGCTGGTCTTGTTTGGGCCATTCAAGTCGAGACAAGTCTTGCATGGGAATGGCCCACGAGATCGCCGTGGGCTGCTCACCTTGAACCGTCGCTCGCTCGAGAGCTTGTCGCGACAATCGACGAAAGGTTTCAAGCTGCGCTACAGACATCCCCAGTTGATCCGCTGTGTTGCGAAACCCGTCGGCTGATTTCGCTTCGGGAGGAAGGTCTTTGGCAAAATCCCATGGGAGATCGAGCAAGTCCTGCATCGCATAATTGAATTCGTACCGAGTCATTCGTCGAAATACGGATTGCGATGCCGATTGCCTCCGCGCGATGGAGGCCGAGTGCAACTCTGAGGATAGCCAGTCCATCACGTCGGTGCGCTGTTGATCGGTAAGAGGGGTCGAATCAGACGGAGGCATCTCGCCTTTACTCACCACCGCAAAGATCTCGGTCCACCACTGAACGTCTTTTCCAATATGCAGGTTGGAATCGAGAGTATCGATGCGTACATTGCCCTCTCGAGCATCAGGACCATGACATTCGACGCATCTGTCTTTGTTGCTCAAGCGTTTGAGCACCGCTGTGAGTTGTGCTGGCAGCATCCTCTGGTTCATCGGGGAGCGATTGAGTCGATGCTACTGAAACGCCAACCCAGGCAATCATCCAACTGAACGCAAGCAGCCGGCTCGAAGCACGGTGTGCCCATGCGGGTATTCTGCTTGAGCCGTTGAACTGAACCTGCGGTAAACCGCTTGTGCAATGTGAAATCAAACCGGTCGACCTATTCGAGGAAATTGTTTTGGGCGGGGTATGCAAGCGGCGGGTCATGCGTCAAAACTCGTTCGCAAGTGTTGTTGCAGCGTCACCCATTGTAACCCAATTGATCAGCAAAGTACAAGCGATTTGATTCTTCGGCCCCTGGTTGGACGATTCATTGGCCGCATCGCCAATTTGCGTGAGTCGATCGAGCATTTGCTAAGACTCGCCTGCCAAACAGCCATCTGAGGACGCTGAAGACGTTTGTAATCGCCAGCGAGCCAAGGAGGCTGAACTTCTCCATCGTTTCATGCCACAGCTTTGACTCAGCCTTTTTTGACTCCGCCTCATTTTTCGCTAGCTGTTCTTTTGTGAAGAGATCATCCTTTTGATCGGCCTGACTGTAACCGATCGGGCTGCACAAAATTAATGCAGAAAGCATGCAGGTCGCCAACCAACTGTTTGGCGAGCCACACCTATCGAGCGTTTCGATCAACTTGCGAGCATTCTCAATCCACTGCTTTTCGCCGCGAAGAACAATCAGGTTTGCGCGTTCATCGGCTCCCACGGAGTGGTTGCCTTCTGTTTTGAGAACACCCCAGAGAAGCTCAGTGATCAATTGGGCTTTGGTGAACTCGACTTTTACGGCCAACACTTCCGGTCCGGCCTTTTGCGCAGATGCGGAATTCTTTTGCGAGTCTGAATTTAGTTTTTGTACGGCCAGGGCGGGGCTGAGGGGCTGATTCGCGCTGCCGGTGAGTTGCAGCGGATGGCCTTGAGGGAGCCCTTTTGCTAATTGGTAGATTTGATCTCGAGTTTTGTCGGATTCAACTCTAAGGCTTTCGATCAATTTCTGTTTTTTTTCGACGAAGGGTCGTGCTTTCTCTGGTTCTGTTTCACCAGCCACAGTCGCAAGGTCCAATTCGGCCTCGGCCTTTTTCTCGAAGAGCTTCTTCATCTTCGTCAGCTGCACCTGAAGCTCCATTTCGGAGACATACGCTTCGAGGTTTTGGCTTGGCGTATGTACACCCAACTTGTCCTCTTGAGCCTCGGCACGAAAACACGTTCCTAGACATAATGCAATAGCAGTCAAAGCAGCAAGTCGTCGCATGGTAAGTACCCTAACTAATTGATGGAGGAAATGAAATTTCGAAACAGCAAGCACCTAAGTCGAAACTACAGGAATGTTTCGAGATCCCGATTGGTGTTGTTTGTCTTGTGACTCTAAGTAACTTGCACCGTCAAAACCTTGCATCGAACGCGTTATTTTTTTTGAAATCAAGCCAAAAGGTCCAAACCCAAGGCGGTGGACCAACCAATGAGGCCAAAATCGAACAAATTCGTTTTGCTTTGCCCCCGATTTGAGAAAGAATGGTGAACAGGCTGTTACTTACAGGAAACCCGACGTCACAAAGCGACCAACTTAGGACACCAGACAAATTCTCGCATCCAACGAGGGAGAAATTGAACGTGACCCCCACGATCTTTCGCAAAATTCCGGATTCGACAGTAAGAACGGTTGGTGACCTAGTCAATTCGTCGACGTTTCTCGACGCCAGTAAGCTTGCACTGGCGACGCTCGGAATCTCCCTCCTTTCGCTTACCTTATTTGGGTCGCTAGCTTGGCATGGAACGCTGTCGCTCTTCGCAATGAACGACCAAGCGCACCTAATCAGTCTGGCGACATCTTCGGGATTGGCTGCTTGTGCATTCTTATCAAAGCTTTTTGAGCGTTTCACAGGACTTCGGCACGGACATTGCGCATTGTTCTCCCTTTTTGTTGCAGGCATCGTTTCCTATCTTCTCTCGACTCCTTGGCCAATCGCTATCTGTTTCTACTACATTGATCTCTCGAAAGTATTGGCAATCTACGCAGTAATTGCATTCGTGCCTTCCTTAATCGCCTCTGCCCCGACTCTCCAACCGCGAGCAGGGCAGGTCGCTTTGACGTCGTTCGGAATCCTAAGTGCGCTCGTTCTGTACGTCGCGCTGAGATAGCGCAGCAAAAATTCTTGTGATAGCTTTGCCTAGGCGTGAAAGATGGAATGTGGTCGCGTTACAATACTGCGAGGTCTCAACGACCAAGTCGATTTTGAATGTGAGTCTCTCGTGAGATTGACCCTGTACAGAGGCCTTGGCAATTGATCGAGTATTCAAGCTTCATGGGAGTGACTATGAAAAACTCAACTATGGTTTTGTTAGCTTCTGTCGGTGGATGCGTGGCTTTCTTCGTTCTGCAAATGCTCGCAAATCAATTGCCATCGTCATTCATCAGCCAGTCTTTCAATAGTTTAGGCGTGCTCTACGGGACACTCTTGTTTACAACTGGTCTATTCGCCGTGCTCACCGCTTTGAAGAAGTACCCGTCGAGTTCAAGCCAAGGAGAGTCGAAGTTGGCCTGGGCAATAGGATTACCGATGCTGATTGGTGCGGTTGGAGTGATTCATGGCTACTTTAGCTTAATGCCTCTTCCCCCGGACTTTCCAAAAGATATTCCTTTTCCCCATGGGACAATTTGGAGCACCGCAGTGGTTGGAGTATTCTTTTCTGCCGCGTCCGCGATGATTCTCTTTTCTGGCCGGCATCGACGACAAGATTCGGCGAATCTAAGAACCTAGCTATCGATATTGTCAAAATCATCCATGCCCGAACACAGGCTTTGGAAAAGTTGCCTCAAACACTTTCCAATCTACCTCGAATACACAAATCTCCATTGCACTTAACCTCGATAGTATCTTGCACGCGAAACATCATTTAAAAATGGCGTAGCCAAACGTAAGCCATCATCTGCTTGAAACTCGCCCGCGGATATCCGCTATTGGGTATGCACCCAAAATTCGGCTATCCTTAGCCTCATCTGGGTTGTCCCCAAGCAGATAATAGTGTCCATCCGGGATGGTGTATGGAGGCTCAGCGGATTCAGCATCCGGCAAATTGCCATGGAATTTTATGTTCTGCAGTCGCTGAGGCGGTTCTATGGCTTGACCATTAATGATCACACGACCATCCGAGAACGCAACTGTCTCGCCAGGCAAACCGACCACTCGAAGCACTTCAGCGACAGTCGATCCGTCAGGTCGTTCCTTTGGATTCATAACGACAGCATGCCATCGCTGCGGCAAAGCACACCGCGAAGAGACCGAAGATCATCAGGAGAGTAGCGAGTCTAAAACGCAAGAACGATTTCACCATAACTTTATTCCGTATTATAACCTGTGATTTTTGTGGCTACTCTTGAATAAGTTCACGGATTTTAGCGTCGAGTTCCGTCAACTTCTCCTGGTCAAATCCGACGATTTCGAAACGGATCGTTCCAGTTTGGTCGATCACGTAGGTTCTAGGGATGATCTTTTTCGCGAATACGGAATACAGCCGTCCTTCCGTGTCGGCGACGAATGGCAAGCGATACCCGGCCTTCGAAGCAAATGCATCGAGAGTTTCCTGCGATTCTTCTCGACCTACTACCAGGAAAACAACGTCCTTTTGTTCCGCGAATCTGTCGGCGACTTGTTGAAGATGAGGCAACTCGGTCAAACAAGGACCGCACCAAGTGGCGAAGAAACTCAGGACGGTAATCTTAGGCCTCTCCACAACCCGAGAAGTGCAACTGGGATCAAAGCCGCAAGTACGAAAAGCACGCCAGCACGTTTGAGTCTGACAGTGCGTTTTTCGGAACGCCACTGGATAACCGCAAGCAGGAGTTGTGCGACCCCGAGCAGCACGAACAAAGGTAAACAAACCAAGAGTCCCCAATAGACCCAAATAAGAACCGTATTGAATAGAGAAAAATCGGAAGCCATGAACCTGGATCCTCTTTGATCTGTTTTGTGATTCCCGTTTCAGTGGTACCACCGAGAACGCATTTCTTGCACCTGGGAATCGCCTTTTTCCAGTTTTTCTGCAACGGCTGCGCAGTGTAACAAGACGACCGCAATGACGCCAACAAATCGAAGCATGAGAATAGAACCGTTGTTAGTCGGATGTTTCATTTCAGGTTGCTAAATGGGGGCCAATTGGAATTCGATGATGCTAACTCTCGATAGTGTGCTTCGGCGGCAGCGTTTCCCAATGCGGTGAACTCCAGGATTACGCTTTGACATCCCTCAACAAAGTTCTCTTGAGCGTCCAGTGGTCGCGCAGGTGTTCGACCATCGGGTCCATCACCGCTACGCATAGCAATTGGAACTCCACGAGATCCCCAAAGGAAGAATCTCCGTGGTTCCATGCGGTAGATGTTCTCCGGGCCAAAGGTGAAGGACAAGTCACTTTTATCAACGTCCCAATCGCTTCGTCCGAAGCATTGCAATCCTGATTCCGTGTGGCAAATCGATTCCACGACAAGCCATCGTCCGGCGACCAGTTGTTCTCGCTCTCGTATGCCCGTCAAGATCTTGACTTTCTCCCCAACAAAAACCGTCTGCCGCATTTCCAACGACCGTAACGGATGTGGAAACAGCTCAGGCCGCGAATGGAAAAGGTCGTCAACATCAATCGGTTTTTCTGTAATCATTCAGCATCCTTTAATCGCGATTCTATTGTTTCTATTTGCCCATACTCGACGAAGCTTCCGAATGGCTAGGAAGGAGCACGGCTACGAGCGACGTAGACTTGTCCGACACCAACGCCGAGTTGCTTTGCTGCTTCGCTGATAGCCACTCCTTCAATATGTGTCATTCGGAATGCCTTCCAAGTCTTGCGATCAACGTCCGCCTGAACTCCTTGCGCTGCCCATCGGTAGACTTCGCTTTGATATTCGATATCAAACTCGGAAGCGAGTTCCTTATCTTTTGCCTTCTGTTGAGCATATTGAGAGCAACGTTTCGGCCAATACCAAACACCACATAGAGTTCCAGCAAAATGACGGCGGATTGACATGGCGATACACTAAACCGTCACTCGCAAGGTCCATTACTTATCGCCGAAGGGCGTATTCCCCATGAAGTACAGTCGAATGATCTATCTATCGGCAGCTGGATTGCTGATTTTTACCGCTTTTGCGGCTTGGAATACCATGGCCAGAGGGGCTTACGAGTCGGCCGAGTACAAAGTGGTCGAAAAGGACGGAAAGTTCGAGGTCCGCGAGTACGGCGACTTGATGCTCGTCGCGACCCGAACCAAGCTCGATGCGCAGGGCCGAGATGGGAGTTTCATGAAGCTGTTTCGGTACATCAGTGGCGCCAACGCATCGGACAAGAAGATAGCGATGACGACCCCTGTTTTTATGGAAAATGACAAGAGCGAATCGGCTGTCCAGATGGGGTTTGTGATGCCCAAGGAGATTGCCGACTCCGAGGTACCGGCTCCGACAGGCCAAGGAGTCGAGGTCCGGAAGCGGCTTGGGGGTCGGTTTGCGGTCGTGCGGTTTTCCGGTCAGATGAGCACCAAGGCGGCCAAAGAGGCGGAAGCTAAATTGCGCAGTTGGATGGAGTCCAAGGGCTTGGTCGCAGACGACGCACAGGACGCAAGCGGCGTCGAAACGGCCGGCTACGATCCACCCTTTACGCCAGGTCCTCTTCGCCGCAACGAAGTGCTCATTCGGCTCAAAGAGTAACTAGGGACGATGCCCGAGGTTCATGGCGAATTGGTTCTTGCATCAGCGTTCCATCATTTATACCGCTGATGGACGCTAATATTCGCTGATGGTTAACCATCCAACCGCTTGGCTCCCGTTGGCCCCCAGGCATCCAGAAACCCGACGCCGCTAGGCGGCGTCTTAATACCTAGAACCGAAGCCCGCCAGCGGCGGGCATTAGGGCGGTTGGGCGTCATTGACCCTATTGACGGCATTGACTTCGGACAAAATCGACGAGGTTGACCTCATTGTCCTTGGCCGTCAACAACGTCAATGTGGTCAATTTTGTCCGCCGTCAATACAGTCAATCTTGTCAACCATGTCAACACTGTCAATGACGTCAGTGACGTTAAAAATGCGGCCGCCGTCAGGCGGCGTAGCAAGATCTTAAGCTCATATCTGAGCATGCGGAATTAACGACTCGGCAAGCGTCAAAATTGCTTGTTAAATGTTTGTTAAAAGGGGTCTGTCCCCTTATTAATAAGGGGACAGACCCTTCGTTGGGACAAAGGGGACAGACCCCGCGTTGGAGCATACACCCCATATCGGATGGTTGGTCGGGGCGCTGGTCCTGCAAATCCTCGCCATCTACCCCGAATGTTTCCGTGAACCCTGCCCGAGTTGCGATAAGCTGCGGCGAGTCGAAAATGAACGATGCGAACACTGCGGTAAAGCTTGGGATGAGCCCGCCGATGAAGGCATCGAAATTATCGAGCCGTTTTTGAGCGTAGCTAATTGCTGATTCGGCTGGAATCACGGTATGAACTCCTGGTCTGTCCTCGGGACGATTGCTATAAGCCCCGCACCGAATCGATCGTGCTACACCGCCGGGATCACTAACCTGCTAGAGCCCAAACGCAGGGTCGTAGGGGGCTTGTTTAAATGCCCACCCGCTAGCGATGGTTGGCTCACCGAGAGATCGCGCTCAGCGAAGTGAGCTTATCGATGCGCTTTAGCTGCGTGGTACTCTCGGCTGAATCCCGTACCCATATCCGTCTGAGGCGCTACCTCCAAAACCAGTACCTTCATCAGACACATCATGTGCATGTGACTGATGGTCTCTTGGATCGAATTGAGGCGGTAGGTTGCGGGCGGATCGGTCAGCGTTTCGTTCGCTTTCAACAACGCGTAGATCTCGGTGATGACCTTTCCGAGCTGTCCTTCAGGCATGGTTTTCATCCGCACAAAAGCATCTAGGTAGGCTTCGTAGACATCGTCTCGGAAATCCTCATCCGAGGGGACTTCTAAGTCCGCATACTTGTACTGGTAATTACGGGCCAACTCCATAAGTGACTCAGGGCCACCGAGATCGAGTGCTTTTTGAAACATCGCAACAGCTTGTTCGGGCTCCTGATCGAGCACTTCGTAGCATTGCCCAAGCGACACATACAAAGCCGCATCGTTGGGGGTCAATCGGATGCATCGTTTGAATTCGACGATCGCTTCTGCATGCCTATTCTGCATCATCAAGCAGACCCCAAGGTTTCGGATCGCTTGCGAGTGCTCGGGGGATAACGATAGCGCCTTGCGCAGCCAAGCTTCGCCGATCTGCCGGTTGCCCCTCATCAACTCCGCTGAACCCAAGGCGATCATCGCCTCATGATGGTCAGGTTTCTTATGGATCACGCGTTCGAGAATGGTGATGGCTCCTCCAAAGTATTGGAGCATGTTCAGAGCGCCGCCCAAGACAAACGCCGCGTGCACCGATTCCTCTTGGGTCATATCCGGGACCAGCAACAAGGTCCAGAGTCGGCAGGCGCCCTTCCGAGGCTTGCCATCGTTGCACAGATCGCCTGCTTTGATGATGATCCCCATGAGATCCTCAGGCCTGTTCCAATCGACCACAAACCCCCGATCCTGGGGGTTGTAAGCCACCTGGGCCTTGGCCCCCATCTGGCGAAACTGGTCGCGGAAAAACCGAATGACTCGTTTGGAGAATTCGTCCTCCGGCAAGCCCTTCGGGATTTCAAAGAGTTCCGTGTCGACGAAATCCGACGGGATCGTGAATGACTCCTGCATGCCGCACTCCTTTTTCTTTGGCGTCGAGACGATTATACGCAGGATCTTAAAAAAAATACGCATTGTTTACCCATCGGGCAGAGATTCGGGTTGGCGGAGAAATCCATTCGGGATGTTTCGATGCCGAACAGAGCGCCGAGTTCTCGAGGCCTTTTGTTGTCGAGCAGATGGAAAAGGGACGCATGTACCTGCAGGGATCATTGATCAAAAAACCTCACTGTTGGTTGTTCCTTTTCTGAGCAAATCCTGGCGGTTGGCAAATCGGATTCAAGGACAAATTCTCTCGTTTACGGTATCCTTTGGCACGTGGTGCACAATCCAATTGATCCGATCCCTTCTAACCCATAGCAACCCATGAGCGAATTGGATTTCGAGTCTGTTCTGGGCCCAGGGGGTAGTATCTCCAGACGCATCAGCAACTACGAACACCGCCGCGAACAACTCCAAATGGCACTGGCCGTTACCCAAGCCCTTAACGATCGCAAACATCTGATCGTCGAAGCCGGTACCGGAGTCGGTAAAAGTTTCGGTTACCTCGTCCCGGCAATCCTCTTTGCGACCTCCGACGAAGCCCTCCTGGAAAACAACCAGCCCTCAGATAACCCAAACGAAGAACCCAAAACCAGACGCATCGTTATCAGTACCCACACGATCAGCCTCCAAGAACAACTCATCGCTAAAGATCTCCCCCTCCTCAACGCCGTGATCCCGCGCGAATTTACCTCCGTGCTGGTCAAAGGCCGAAGCAATTACATTTCCTTGCGCCGTATGCAGGTCGCAAACTCTCGGCTCGGTAGCCTCCTGCATGACCAGCGAGATTTCGAACACTACGATGATATTCAGCAGTGGGCCCAGTCTACCTCCGACGGTAGCCTATCGAGCCTCTCATTTCGACCCAGCGGACTGCTTTGGGATGAACTATCGAGCGATTCTGGCAACTGCATGGGACGCAATTGCAAGACCTTCGACAAATGCTTTTACTATGCCGCTCGACGACGGGTCGCCAATGCCAAGATCCTGGTCGTCAATCATGCTCTGTTCTTTAGCGACCTTGCTGTTCGCGCCCAAGGTGGTAGCTTCCTACCTAACTACGACGCCGTCATCTTCGACGAATGCCACACGATGGAAAATGTCGCCGGTGAACATCTAGGACTGACCGTCAGCAACACCCAAATCGACTACACCCTTCGCAAGCTCTACAACCCCCGCAACGATAAAGGGACGTTGGTTGCTCTGGGGCTTCGACAACTCCAACAATTGAGTTACGGTTGCATGGAATCACTCGATGCATTCGTCGATGACTTTGTCGATTGGGCCGCAACCAACTCGCCCGCAAACGGACGACTTCGAAATCCCGTACCCGTCAACACCAACTTAACTCAGGGCCTTAAGGAACTTGCCGCAGGTCTCGAACGCTACGGCAAAGATATCAAAGATGCGAATAATAAACTCGACATGATGTCGGCTGCCAACAGACTATCGGTGCTTGCCAATAGCCTCGAAACCTGGCTTACTCAAAAAGAAACCGGAGCGGTCTATTGGTTCGAACGAAAAGAATCACGAGGCACTGCACGTAACTTCGTCCGCCTGACCCTCCGAAGCAGCCCATTGGATGTCGGTAACTACCTACGCGAACACTTATTTCAAAAAGTACCAAGCGTGATCATGGCAAGTGCCACGATCGCCACCAAACAATCGGCAACTGTTCAAGAACCTCAAACCAAGAAGGACGATTCAGCTTTCCATTTCTACCAACGCCGGATCGGTGCCCTGGGTGTTCCTAGCCTCCAAGTCGGTAGTCCATTCGATTACCCCAAACTCGCCCAACTCCACATGCTGACCGATCTGCCTGACCCATCGCTGGAGAAGAACCGTTACGAAGATGCAATCATTCCCGCCTTGAAACACTACATCCAAAAATTCGATGGACACGCATTCGTGCTGTTTACCTCCTACGACTCGCTCCGGCGAACCAGCCAAGCCCTCGCACCATGGATGGCTCAACAGAACCTCGCAATCTATTCCCAAGCCGATGGAATGCCACGCACTGAATTGTTGCAAGCCTTCAAAGATCACCCTCGCGGTGTGCTCTTTGGCGCCGAGAGCTTTTGGCAAGGTGTCGATGTTCCGGGCGATGCACTGAAACTGGTAGTCATCACCAAACTCCCCTTTAGCGTTCCAGACCACCCTCTGCTAGAAGCCCGCTTGGAAGCCATCCGGCACGGTGGCGGGAACCCCTTCCGAGATTTTCAACTTCCCGAAGCCGTTATCAAATTCCGACAAGGCTTCGGTCGCCTTATCCGCACCGCCAGCGATTCAGGTATCGTTCTTGTGACCGACCCACGCATGTCGACCAAACCCTATGGAGCGACCTTCGCCTCGTCGCTACCGGCCTGCCCGAAAAAAACGATCTCGGCCAAAGAATTTCTTTCGTAGTGTAAGCGTACGGGCTTTCATCGGGATTCTTTTTTGAAACACAGAGACACCCAGAGCACAGGGGTTCATGCTTAACGAGAAAAGCCCCTTATGGCTGAAGGCTAATGCTCTTCACTCGGCCAGATGCTCGTCGGCAGCCTGCAAGAGAGACTCGACCCGCTGATCCAAGGTCGACAACGGAGGATGCAGGATCGGATTCTCCGACTGCTGCTTGGCTTCACTAGGAAGCTTCCATACAACCCCGCAACCATAACACTTGACGGTCGGAGCTTGAACCAATGTGTCGCATCGCGGATGAAGGGCCACAAACATGGCTCGCGAACAGTTCGGACAAGCCCCAGCGAAACGTATCGATTGCCCCATAAAATCAGGTCCTTCGGATTTTTCGCGTCTGGTGATGGAAAAGCTGTTCAGCCTAATTCGCAAGGAATCCATCTGGCTAAACTTGTAACGATTCCGATTTTCGGAAAAAGAGACTCCTTTGTCAAGCTTTTAAGCGACTTTAAATCACTTTAATTTCTGGTGAACTTTTTTCTCGCTGTGACCTCAGGTGTCACTGGCCCAAGCTCTACTTGGGAATCCCCAGCGAAATTCGTGGACGATGCCAAGGCTCAATGCTAGCATTCGAAGCTGACGGATTCCAAAGCCTGTTGCCTGTCGTCGCTGGTTCAAAACCATCTTCAACGCAAATCTTATCCTCCAATGACCGAAACTGATTTGCTCAGCCGAAAAGGGATGCTCGTCAAGGAATTGGCCCAGGAGATCCGTACGCTTCAGACGGCCCATCGCCCCCAAGGAATCCACGTTTCGAGCGGTTGCGAGCCGATGGACCGATGCTTGCCCTCAGGTGGATATGCAGCCGGAAGCCTGCTGGAGTTGACCTGCAAGCATAAACCGCGAACCTCCGGCTGGGGTGGGCTGAGCCTAGCCCTGAAAATCGCAAAGCCTTGGCTCGACGATGGAAAGTACCTTGTCATCGTCGATTCGCACCGAAGACTCTGTGCACCTAGCTTAGTAGCGATGAAAATCCCTCTTGAGCGACTCATCGTGATCCGAACCGAAAACGCTGCCGATTGGGTTTGGGGTTTAGACCAAGCCCTACGCAGTCCCGCTGTTGGGGCTTTGATCTCGCCTGTCGGCGAGCTCGACGATCGATCGGCAAGACGTTTGCAACTGGCCGTAGAGCAGGGCGGGGGACTGGGTATATTTTTAAGAGACCAACTATCTGCGAAACGCAATCCAAGCTGGGCGGAGGTTCAGTGGCAAGTTCAATCCGTATCGACTCGAACAAACTGCAATCCTTTGTCGCAAGCCAACGCTTCATCGGTACTCATGGAGCGATGGTTCGACTTGGAACTGCTTCGCGCACCGGGGTTCCAAAGCACCCGACGTGTTCGTTTGGGAATCGATGCTCAAGGAGAGTGGAAACATTGCGATGAGCGCAAGTCACCGAAGAGTGCTGAGCATTTGGCTGCCCAACTGGCCTTGGCAACGCCTCGCCGCCCAAACGTGGCGGCAGGCTAACGAGCAAAACTCACAGCCCGCCGCTGCAACCGTTGTGCTTTGCCAAGACCCACGCCGAGGTCGATTGGTCTGCGCCGCAAACGCCACTGCCCGCTCGGTAGGGATCCTTCCGAACATGACGGCTACCCAAGCCAAATCGGTTGCAGGGAGCATCTCTCAGATGCGCTGGGATTGGATCGAACACGACCAGCACGAAGACCTCGAAGAGATCTACTCGCTGGCCGAGAGACTCATGCAATTCAGCCCCCTTGTCGGTGTCGAACCGATCGAAAAAAACCTCTGGGCCGGACGCTCGATCCTCCAGCCCCAAGCGATCCTCATGGACATCACCGGCTTGGAAAACTGGTACGGTGGTGAGGCGGCCATGGCCGATCAGCTCCAACAGTGGCTTGTGAGCGAAGGCCTGTTTGCATGCATCGGCCTTGCCGATAGCGTCGGACAAGCTTGGGCGGTCTCAAACTATGTGTTTCGCAAGCAAATCAGCGACACGATGCTCAAGATCGAGAAAATGGAAATTTCGCTAAAGAGTTCCATCGCAGACTGCAATCGTATAAGCATCATCGAGCCTCGTGAAAGCAGCGAAGACTTAAGGAAACTACCGGTCGAGGCTCTAAGGCTCGATATCGAAACGGTTGCTAAACTCCATAGGCTAGGCATTCGCAACATCCAGTCTCTCGAAGCCCTCCCAAGGCAATCCCTTACCTCGCGTTTCGGTAGCCGTTTGCTCGACCGTATCGATCAATGCCTGCATGCTCGCGCCGAACCGATCTCGGTTCGTTCCACCGGGGAATCGATCGAAGTGTGCTTGGATTTCGAACATCCGATCTTCGTTTTGGAAGAGCTCCAAGAGGCGATCCAAGATTGCGTCGCTCAAGTCTGCCGAAAACTCGAATCGATCGGACATGGTGCTTGGCGATTGGTCGTTCGCTTGGGGCTGGAAGTCTCGACCTTGCAAGTTCAAGAAACTTCGCGGCGAACGATTCCTAGCCATGTCATTCAACTGGGACTCTACCAATCCAGCGACGACCCAAAACACCTGCTGTGGCTCATCGATGGCTGCCTGGAACGAAACCCACCCCAACTGAGTAAAAACCTTGGAATCAAACAAGTCATGGTCCAAGTCCCTTGGACATCCCCGATGCGGTGGAAGCAAAACGCTCTGTTTGACTGCCAAACACTCAAGTACCGCGACGAAGCCGCAAAGCTCATCGATGGACTAACGGCACGACTCGGAAGAAACCAAGTCCTGGGACTGTCGCTCCTCCAAGATCCGATCCCCGAGCGACAGACCAAATCCAAACCGCTCACAGGCATGCGCAACGATGGCAGCCAACAATCGACCGAGCGGAAACTTCGCAAGAAACCAATCGAGGATTATCAAAGCACTCGATCGGTGGTCGCTGGAAACGAAGGAGCATGGACGCGACCGACGCAATTGCTCGGAAACCCTCTGGTCATCGATGTCCAGTGCGACTCTCTGGGAATGCCCACCCAGGCCCGATTGGCAACCGAGCCCAACAAGAGTAGCTCGTCGACTGCAGCCACCCAATGGATCGTCCAGTCCATCGGACCCGAGAGAATCGAGAGCAGTTGGTGGTCCGGGCCAACCCTGCGGCGCAACTACTTCCGCGTCGCGCTCGACTCAGGAACTTGGTGGTGGATCTATCAAGACCTGAGCACCAAGCAATGGTTCTTGCACGGACTGTTTCATTGATCGACTAAGCGAAATCGAGTGGTGAGCGCCAAACGTTTCGAAGATCTTTCCAATCGAGATCGATGAGGATTTGACCATCGCAAGTGACCCGCACATGGGGCGTTTGGGTGACGCTCCCGATCCGCTCGACAGGTAAATCGCTCATCATGCTTTCGAATGCCTTGGACTGCGACTCTGGCACCTCGATGAGCAAGCGGCTGTTAGACTCCGAAAACAGGACAACACTCGCATCGACAAAATTCGATGCACGGTACTTCGACAGTTCGACATCGATCCCAAGCTCTCCGGCGAAAGCCATTTCGCTAAGCGCCACGGCCAACCCACCTTCGCTCAGGTCGTGGCAGGAGGCCACGAGTTTGTTTTGGATCGCTTGATGAACTCTCTGGTAGCATCGCATCGCAAGAACCGCATCGACTTTAGGCACGCTGCCTCCATCTTTGCCGAGGAGCATTGCGGCATGCGAGCCCCCGAGCTCATTGCGGGTTACACCGACTAGGTAGACTGCGTTACCCGCCTTCTTCAAATCCATCGTGACGGCTTGGCTCGCGTCATCGATTTGCCCCATGGCGCTGATGAGCAGTGAGCAAGGGATCGCGATCGATTTTTTGGTGCCTTGGGGATCCATCCAAGTAAATTCATTATTGAGGCTGTCTTTGCCGCTGATGAATGGAGTTTTCCAAGCGACGGCAAGATCATGGCAGGCGATCGCGGCGCGGACCAAAGAACCGAGCGTCTCAGGACGGTCGGTGTTGCCCCAGCAGAAGTTATCCAGGATCGCGATTCGATCCGGACGTGCTCCGACGCAGATCGCATTGCGAACCGCTTCGTCGATCGCGCTCGTGGCCATATGATAAGGATCCAGATCGCCAAATCGAGGATTCATTCCGCAGGACAAAACTACCGCGCGTTTGCTGTTTAGTTTTGGTCGTACGACTGCCGCATCGCTTGGGCCCATACATGCCGGACCGACCAGCGGCTTGATGACGCTGCCACCTTGAACCTCATGATCGTATTGCCGGATGATCCAGTGCTTGCTTGCTACTGTCGGGTGTCCCAAAATCTTCTTGAGCAAACTCTCGGTCGCTTGGCGATCCATCGTCCCGAGTTGACAGTTCTTTTCATCTTTGGATTGGTAGACTGCTTGACGAACCACAGGAGGCCTGCCCCCATGCAGGAATTCCATCGACAGCGATCCGACCTCCGTGTCTTGGTACATCAATCGCAACGTACCGGTCGGTACGAACTTTCCTATTACCGCAAACTCGACATCTTCCTTCTTGCAAATCTGCGAGAGTCGCTCCAGATGCACCGGAGGTACCGCAAGCACCATGCGCTCTTGGGCTTCGCTGATCCAAATCTCGGTGTAGCTGAGTCCTTCGTATTTCAGGGGAGCGCGATCGAGCCAGACTTCGGCACCGATCTCTTCGCCCATCTCACCGACGGCACTGCTGAAGCCACCTGCCCCGCAGTCGGTTACCGCGTTGTATAAACCTTCGTCGCGGGCTTGGAGGATCACCTCCAAAACCATCTTCTCGGTGATCGCATTACCGATTTGTACGGCCCCGCCGGAGATCGATTCGCTTTCGCTCGTCAGTTCCACTGAGCTAAAGGTTGCACCGTGGATACCATCGCGACCGGTTCGACCGCCAAGAGCTACAATCCAATCGCCCGCATGAGGCTTCTTCTCGACTTTGTCGACTGGCAGCAAACCTGCGTTTCCGCAATAGACCAGGGGATTGCCCAAGTAACGATCGTCAAAGTAGACCGCGCCATTGACCGTCGGGATCCCCATGCGATTGCCGTAGTCTCGAACCCCTGAAACGACTCCATTGATCACACGCCGAGGATGCAAAACACCAGGCGGCAGCTCACTTGGAGGATAGTTCGGCGAAGCAAAGCAGAACACATCCGTGCTGCAAATCGGCTTGGCACCCAGCCCAGTCCCCAGCGGATCTCGAATCACTCCACCGAGACCCGTATTGGCACCTCCGTAGGGCTCGATGGCAGAGGGGTGATTGTGCGTTTCGACTTTGAAGACGATATGGTGCTCTTTGTCGAAGGTCACGACGCCCGCGTTGTCTTTGAAGACGCTCACGCACCAATCGTTGTCACCGAGGGTTTCGCGGATCTTTTTCGTAGCAGCAAAGATCGTCTCTTTGAGCATGCTCGAAAATTGGCGAGTACCGTTTTCATCTTGGTATTGAATGCGACCGCCTAAGGTCTTGTGACTACAGTGCTCGCTCCAGGTCTGCGCGATTGTCTCGAGTTCGATGTCCGTCGGCTGACGACCGATCTGGCGATAGTAACTTTGAATCTGCTGCATCTCAGGAAGTGAGAAGTAGAGTTGGCCAGACTTGCTCAGTTCCATAAGCTCTTTGTCATTGAGCTGATCGATAGGGACTCTGGTGAGTGTCAGCGAGTAAGGGGCTCCAATCGAAAGTTTGTCCATCTTCAGAGGCCCAAGGACGACTTGCTCGATGGAATCATTCGACAGAACGCGACTCGCTAGCCGCGAAATCACCTCCGACTCACTAGCCGCTTGGCCTGAGACCAAGTATTTTCGAAACGTGCGAACTTCGTCTGCAGCGAACCCTAGGCCCTTGAGCATCTGGAGCGTGCTTTGGGCTACAGGATCCATCACCCCAGGCTTGAGCAACACATGCACAAGTTGCTTGGCATTGCCCCCGTAGGCCGAGAGCTTCGGATCACCCACGAGTGCCGTTTCGACGCGCTGAGCGATCGGGTCTGCCAGATACTCGCGGGCCATCTTTGAAGCACTTGCAGCATCGAGAGATCCTTGAACCAAGAATCCGTGGATGCCTTGGATTTCAAGTCGATTCGAGATACCTAGTTCGCGGGCTGCCGATTCAGCTTGCAGACCCAAAGAGTCCGGCTGACCGTCAGCTGGACGTATGTCGACTTGCCACAGATTCACGTGTCGTTTTTCCCGATTGCAGAAGTTCTTCGACGCGATCGAAATCAGATCCCTCGAGCGCCTCGATCCAAGTTTCACAGATTGTGGCAAACTTCTTCAATGCGTGTAGGGCAGGTTCCTGGTTTTCCTCGAGTATCTGGCGCCACAATTGTGGATTGCTTCCGGCAATCCGGGTTGAGTCCAACCAGCCTTTTCCAACGAAAGGAAGAAACTCATGGGGGGTCGAAAGGGACAAAGCCGAGGCGACCACGTGAGGCAAATGGCTGGAAATCGCCAATGCCCTATCGTGAGACAGAGCATCAAGCAGAGTGATTTTGGAACCCATCGACTCCCAAAATCCAGACATGCGGGTGACAAGATCCGGGCAAGTCTCTTGGCTGGGGGTCAAAACCACCAGGGCGCTATCCAATAGGGTGCCCGTGGCGTGCTCGACGCCACTGTGGTGCCCTCCTGCGATCGGATGGCTACCGAGGAACTGTTTGTTCGAAAGCCGTCCCTTGGCGGCCTGGATGATCGTCTGCTTGGTGCTTCCCACATCGGTCAACATCGCATCGGGCAAAGCCACCTTGGAAGCTTGCTCCAAGGAATCGACAATGGATTGGATCGGAACGCAAGCGATCACCATATCGGCATCCTTGGCCCCTACTAGAATATCATCCGTAGCTTCGTCGATTGCACCGCGACGGATCGCCGTTTCAAGCTTACTTGTGGTTCGGCCAACACCTACGACATGTTTGGCCAGCCGCTTGCGATGCAATGCCAGTCCGATCGATCCTCCCAGGAGTCCCACTCCGATGATGCATACTCGCTGTAAAACCATGAAACTCGAAAGCTATCGGGGTGAATCGAAGGAGAGGGTAAAAAGAGACGCAGACTCGCGAGTCGCAATACTAAGTTTACTAGGAACTTTCCGATTTGCGTATTGGGCCAGACAATTCTTTCGAACGATTCGTCGCAGCGATGACTGCTTGCATGACCGTCGAGCGGAAGGCCCCACTTTCTAAAACCTTTAAAGCTTCGATGGTTGTACCGGCGGGACTGGTAACTTGCTCTCGCAAAATCGCAGGATGAACCTGAGTCTGCTGAACCATCGTCGCTGCACCGAGCACCGTTTGTGTCGCGAGTTTCAACGCCACTTCACGAGACAGGCCCGATGCCACTCCGCCATCGCTGAGGGCTTCGATCATCATCAAAACGTATGCAGGGCCAGATCCTGAAACCCCCGTCACTGCGTGCAATTGCTCATCGGTTACCCCCACGACCGTCCCTACCGAGCGAAATACCCGATCGGTCCATTCCTTGTCCTGATCACTTACGCCATGGGAATGAGCTATTCCGCTGGCCCCCTGGAGGCATTGGCAGGGGGTGTTGGGCATCACGCGAGTAAAGCGTTCAGTGCGAAACCACTGTGTCAGTTTCGCTAATGGAATACCCGCAGCGATCGAGATCAAATGGTGGTGCGGAGTCACGTGCGGAGCTAGTCCCATGGCGATTCCTTCGAGAACCTGGGGTTTAACGGCCAGGATCAGTCGATGGCTTCGGTCGAAGAGTTCCGAGGCCGAAGATGCTAAAGAAGCCTCAGGAAAAAGACTTTTGATCTTTGCGACTTGTTCAGCACTGGGTTCGTAAAAAGCCAGAGCGTTAGGTGCAGCAACCTTAGCATGCACAACCCCTTTGGCGATCGCGGTGGCCATTTGACCACCACCTAAGAAACCGAATTCCAGTTCGTTCACGGTGGGCCCATCGGGTCGTGAGTTTCAAAGCCGCGTCGAAACCAACTCGACGCACAAGTGCCACCCTAGTATCGGTACTGAAGACCGTAGTTCAAGCTATGCAGCGAAAAATTGCTCTCCTGCAAGGTAAATCGAGGGCGAGTCGGGTTCGCACTCTCCAAATCCGAGACAATGTCGATCTGCTGGCCCGCTCGAGCCACTTTGGGAAGCCCCAGATAGGTATAACCCACGGTGGCCTCAAGGTTTTGTGTCAGTCTGTATCCGAGAGTGACATTGACTTCAGGAGAAAAGACAAAGGCACTTGACGAGTAGAAACCATTGGCCGGGCTACGCGCTAGAAGCCCGTTGGTCGTTGCCGGTGCGCTGCCAACTTTTTGGAATCCAGAGATTGTTACATCCCGTTGCAAATCACCCATGCCAAGTTTGAACATGCTTCCTAAACTCCAGCGAGGCGAGTAGGCGATTCGCGAGAGGCCAAAAGTCGCTCCGTTGAATTGATTGACAGCTCGGAATTGATCTCGCAGTTCGAGCAAGTTCGTCGTGCCCGTGGGGATCGTTGTCGAGTGGACGTCGATCGAGTCGGTAAGTCGGGTGTTTTGGTAGCCGATAAGCCAATCGGTCGTCGCATCGCAGTTCTTCAGCCACACGCCTTTGAGCAAGATATCTCCACCTTGCACGTCCGAGTAAGCGTGGGCAAGTACCGAGCCATCGGAGATCCCTGGTTCTTTGATCGACACCGAATCCTGAACGATTGGGGTTTGCGAACCGTCTTGGTAAGGGCGAACGATCGAGCTGGCTGAAGATTTGGGGCTGTCGAAGGTCAGCGACTGAGCACCTGCATCGAAGAATCGGAATTGCAAAATATTGCAGTTGGAGAACCCAAACCGGTAACCGAATTCGCCCCGGATACCTTGAACACTTTGATCGAGGTTTTGGGATCCACCAAAGAGATCCGTCGATCCTGGGACACCGATTTCGGCGGTTCGAACCAATGCGGGAAGAGTTTGACTCGTGGGCCAAAACGTGGCGGCTTCGACCCGGGCTGTGATATGGTCGCATCGAAGCAGTGGTGGAAATCCGATGCGGATGTTAAGGGTTGGGTAGCCCGGCCCACACTCCGAGCAATTCGGATCACCGCAGGCACCTTCATGGCTAGAGTAGATCGTCGGATCATCGACTACATAACCGTCGGCGTAGGTTTCTCCTTGCGATTCGATCGGCTCGATAGGATCGACCACGGAGCTAGAAGAAGGCGACGACTGGATCGCGGTTGACTCATCGGATACAACACGCGCGGGTGTGACTCGCTTGATGACATTTCCGGAGTAAGCCGGTTGCTGCCGCGTTGCGGCTTGGTGAGCCGCTAGCGATATGGCCTGATTGGAAGTCGCTTGCATGGCTTGGCGTGGCGATTCAAACCTTGCGGGAGCCACTTCGGTAACGACAGGAAGATTGTTCGATTGCTTTTCCGCTAGAACGATTGGTAGCGGCAGAGCAAGTTCAGGATCGGTCAGTTGAGGAAGGTCTTTGGCCGGTGGATCCTCGGAGATCGCTTCAAGACTCCGTGGGGCCGATGGTTTAGTCCGGCGAATATTCTTATCTGTCGTTGATCGCAGAGGGTTCGTTGAGGGTCTGGGGACTTGGGCCGAGGAATTTTGGGGGTAGTAGTCCCTGGGAGCATCGCGACCGGTACGAAGCTGAGCATGGGCTTGTAAGTCCAAGCAAACCGGAGAAATGCAAGCCACTGCTAGGAGGGCTTGGATCCCGCGTCGGATGGTCTTGCGGAGATGTTTTTTGGGGTGGTTATTCGAAAAAACGATCGAGCGACCCATCGCGATAATCCTTTGATAGCATTCCAATCGATCCAGCAAGACCTAGATCTACGTGGATCTAGGGATCGGAAGCAAACGGTTGTAGGGATTAGGCAAACTTGGGCGATTTTGCCGGTTGAGTCAGGTTTTTGGACAACTCAAACACCTCTTGGCACTGGGAAACTTCCGAAAAACAGCTGTATGCAATAGACTTGGCGAGGCATATCCAAAATACCTCGCCAAATCTAGCTCTTTGTGCCACCGAAACGTGAGCTAATGGGGAAAGCATCGGCAGCTCTCAATCCGCGAAATCCGACCGCTTACGAACGCTGATAGACGCTGATAGAAGTTGATAGAGAATTGGACTGTAAAACGAAAAAACGGCCGGTGGGATTCACCGGCCGTTTTTGAAATGTTTTGAAGGACTAAAGCGTCCGGGTTAGATTAGCAACCGCAGCTAGGAGCTGCATCGCATCCGCCAGCGGCACAGCCACCAGCAGCACCAGCTCCGGCTCCGCATCCGCAGCCGTTGCCAAACAGATGGCAACCGCCGTGGCATCGCAGACCTCGCAGCCAGTTGATCAATCGGCCATTGAACAGGCCTCGACCACCCAGAATGCCGTTTCCAGCATTGCCAGCTCCAGCTCCGGCGCCAGCACCACCACATGGATCGCAGCTAACGGTCACTGGAACTTCTTCGCAGACAACCTTCGCTACACATCGGGTGTAGGTGTAAGGAACGGTGCTCTTGACACACTTGGCCACCTTGATGGTGTCGCAGTAAGTAACCGGCTTGCAAACCGTGTACGGAACGGTCTTGGTGCGGCACTCTTTGACAATCTTGCAGGTGGTGTAGGTGTATGGAACGCTCTTTTGTTCGCAGACCCAGTTGCATACGGTGTAGCAAACGTCCTTGACGCGTTGCTCGCAAACCGTTCGGCAAGTGGTGTAGTTGACCGTCTTTTGGCGGCACTCAGGAACCATTCGGCAAGTGGTGTAGGTGCAAACCTTGCTTCGTGGCTCGCATACCCAATTGCAAACGGTGTAAGTAACATCCTTGGATCGGCACTCTGGAACCATCTTGCAGGTGGTGTAAGTAACCGTCTTTTGACGGCACTCAGGAACCAGCTTGCATACGTTGTAAGTAACCGTCTTTTGGCGGCACTCTGGAACACACTTGGTCACGGTGTAAGGCACAACCTTGGTCAAGCATTCCTTTTCGTACCGAACGCAATCGATGGTCTTCTCTTCGCAGGTTGGAACCCAAACCTTCTTGCATACCTTCTTGGGTGGGCACTGTACGCACTCGACGCGGCACTCACCTGGGCAGTATACATTCTTGCAAGTCGAAGGATCGAAGGTCCAAGTACCTGGTTCGCGAACGGTTCGGCGAATCACAGGACCTGCAACTTCTTCCTCAACGGTTTGCCAGCTTCCACCGCGAACCGTAACGGTCTTGGTGTAGTTGACAGGCTTGGTAACGGTGTAGTTGACCGTCTTCTCACGGGTTTCGGTAACCGGAACCATGACCTTGTAGTTGATCACTTGCTCGCGAGTTTCCATGACCTTGTTCATCACCGTGTAGTTGACTACCTTTTCGTGGGTTTCACGAACCGGTGTCATAACGGTGTAGTTGATGGTCTTGGTTCGAGTCTCATGCACAGGTCGACGAACCGTGTAGTTGATCACCTTCTCGTGGGTCTCACGAACAGGCACCATCACAGTGTAGTTAACGACCTTGCTGTGGGTCTCGTACACTGGGCGAGAGACGTTGTAAGTCACTTGCTTGGTACGAGTCTCGTAAACAGGTCGGCGAACTGTGTAGTTACGAACCCCAGTGTGGGTTTCCCTTACAGGTACATTGACCGTGTAGGAAACTTCACGATGCTGGGTCTCGCGCTCGTAACGAACGCGTTGGACTTGCTGGTCCTCGTAAACGATCTGATTGACCACCTTGGTACCGGTGACCGTCTCAGGCTCGTAAACGACTTTTCTGACTGTCTTCATTACGGTGTGCGTCGAAGGACCACAAGGATCCACGACATTACATCCGCAGTTTTCGTAGCTGATCGCGCCGCCAAACGCAGCTTGAGCAGCTCCAGCGCTCAATGCGGTCACAAGACCCATCAGTGCTGGAAGAGCAAATAGCTTCTTCATTGTTCCA
>JAJTFC010000102.1 GCA_021298315.1 Planctomycetaceae bacterium | reverse complement strand
CGCGTAGGAACCTTGATTTACCCAAACCTGTACTCCGATATTCCCTTGCGGGGTCGAAGCTTCGGCGAAACCGTAACTGATCTTGGCCTGGATCGTGCTCAGTGGCAACGCACCAGCGTTGGCCTTTTCGCAACGAGCCATTTCTGCTCCACCTAACCGACCCGAAAGCTGGATCTTAATACCCTTAGCCCCGGCATCCATCGTCGTTTCAATCGAACGCTTCATCGTTCGACGGAAACTTGCCCGCTTGGCCAACTGCTTGGCGATGTCTTCTGCAATCAACTGTGCTTGAATCTCCGGTCGATAAACTTCTTCGACCTTCAAATTGACTCTTCGCCCAATCAAATTCTGCAGCTCTTCTTGGAGCGTTTCAATCTCCGTCCCCTTCTTGCCAATAAGCAATCCAGGTTTGGCGACATACACGTACAACCTAACCTCATCTCGCGTTCGCTCGATCTCAATTCGATCGATGCCTGCTTCGCGATAAGCGGCCTTGGTGGGGTGATTCTTAATGAAATTCCGGATCTTTTGGTCTTCGACCAACAGTTCCGCGAACTCTTTCTTGCTGGCATACCATCGGCTCTTCCAGCCCATGACGATGCCGGTTCGAAAGCCAACAGGATTTACTTTCTGTCCCATGCTCTTTACTTCCTACAGCTCATCCAACCGTTTGAGAACCACCGATATATGACTAGTACGCTTGAGAATCGTGAAGGCTTGGCCTCTTGAACGAGGCTGAAACCGCTTGAACATCGGACCGCCGTCGATTCTTGCATCGACAACTACCAATTCGGTTTCACTGTAGGACTCCCCACTGTTCTGCTCAGTGTCCTGAGCATTACCCACAGCACTTTGGATGACCTTCTCCAACATCCGCGCACCTCGATGGGGCTGATAACGGAGAATCTCCAGAGCTTCATCCGCGAATTTACCGCGCACCAAATTCGCCAGCGGTCGCACTTTGCGAGCGCTGATTCTTGCGTGTTTGTGTGTTGCTCGATAAGGCATAATCTTAATCCTGTTATCCTCAGCTTGCGCTGCTTGAAAGTCTACTTCTTACCACCCTTACCGCCGTGGCCGCGGAAAGTTCGGGTGGGAGCAAATTCGCCAAGCTTGTGGCCCACCATGTCTTCTGTTACGAAAACCTTGATGTGCGCTTTGCCGTTGTGTACCTCGAACGTCGCTCCGACAAACTCCGGCACGATCGTGCAACGACGCGCCCAAGTCCTAATCGGTTGGTTGCTATTGATAGACCTTGCTTTTTGCAACTTCTCAAAAAGCTTAGGATCTACGTACGGCCCCTTTTTCGTCGAACGTCCCATCTTCTATCTACCTCTGTCGTTATCTCAACTTCAACTGACCATACCGTACCGACTTGCGACGACGAATAATCGACGCATTGCTCGGCTTGCGACGCCGACGGGTAAACCCACCCTTAGCCAACTTGCCCGTTGGGCTGACCGGATGACGACCACCCTTGGTTCTACCTTCACCACCACCGTGCGGGTGATCGTGAGGATTCATGGCCGTTCCGCGAACATGTGGACGAATGCCCTTCCAGCGATTCCGTCCGGCCTTGCCGATCCGAATCGCATCATGCTCAGAATTGCCCATTTTCCCAATCGTTGCTCGTCCTTGGCTCGGTACCCGACGCACTTCACCGCTTGGGAGCTGCAACTGGGCCCAACCGCCCTCTCGGGCCATCAAAACCGCCGAGGACCCAGCCGAACGGCACAAAGCGGCACCGCGACCAGGAGTCATCTCAACACAGCAAACGTCCATTCCAGGTGGAATGTTCTTGAGCGGAAGGCAATTGCCAGCCGTCGGTGGAGCCTCTGGACCGTTCAATAGAACGTCGCCCTTCTTCATCCCTTCGGTGGCCATGATATACGCTTTTTCACCGTCGGCATAAACAATCAATGCGATGCGTGCACTGCGGTTTGGATCATATTGAACCGAATCGACAGTCGCTCGGATACCGTCCTTAATTCGACGGAAATCGATAACTCGATACATCCGCTTGTGCCCACCACCTCGGTGCCTAGCAGTGATGAAACCCTGGTTGTTACGGCCACCCTTCTTCTTCTGTCGCTTAAGCAAACCCTTCTCAGGCTTTGCACCAGGCGTCAGTTCTGCAAAGTCACTGGTCGAAGAATTTCTTCGCCCAGGCGACGTCGGCTTGTGTATTCTTATGCCCATGATCCGTTACTCGTTTCCTATTTGCTCGTTTCCAATGACCCTACAGCCTAGAAGAAATCGATCTTGTATTCACTACCGAGCTTAACAACGGCTTTCTTCCAAGCCTTCGTCATCCCGGCCCTAGCCTTATACCTCCGAGCCTTGCCGCCACGATTTTGTGTCGCTACAGCTTCAACCTTCACGTTGAACAACTCCTCAATCGCATGCTTGATCTGAGTCTTCGTAGCCAAAGGACTCACCTCAAACGCATAACGATTTTGACGAGTCGCTTTGTGAACACCCTTCTCAGTCACCAAAGGTCGATAAACGATCTGGTGAGGTGTCAACACCATGGAGGTCTTTGGAGGTTGCTTTGCCATTTCTATTTGCTCTTACTTACTAAGTGATTTGCTACCGGTAATCTTTTGCTAAGCACCTGCTCGCGACTTAATCCAGTCCAAAGCATCTTTCGTCAAAACCAACTTGCGAGGACGAAGAATACTCAAAGCGTTCAGATCGCTCACAGGGCTGATAGTCAAACCCTGAATATTCCTACCACTTAGGTAAATATTTCGATCATGGGAAGCCGTTGCGAGAGTCTTGCTTACACCCTCCAACCCAAGCGCCCTGAACGCTAAAGCCAAAGACTTGGTCTTTGGAGCATCCATCGCCAAGCGATCGATCACTACGACCGACTCAGCAGAACCAAGCTTGGCTGCGAGAGCCATTCGAGTGGCTGCCTGAACAGCTTTACGTGGCAAGCGATAGTAATAAGATCGTGGCTGACGAGCGTTGGCGTGACCACCACCGCGGCGAACCGGTGTCCGCTTAGCACCCATACGAGCGTTACCAGTACCCTTCTGACGGTACATCTTCTTGGTCGAACCGGAAACCTCGCCCCGCGTCTTGGTCTTGTTACTGCCTTGGCGATTATTCGCCAAGTACATGACAACCGCGTCGTGCAACAATTGCTTGTTGACTTTTGGAGCAATGGCAGCCGGATCGATGTCGTAATCCCCGACTTGCTTTCCGGACAGATCATAAACTGGAAGCTTTACCATGATTCTTGTACTACCGATCCTCTTATCGATCCTCTGGAACCTGCACCACTAGCTAACTTTGTTCGTCTCACGAACAACCACATAACCGCCCGCAGGACCGGGGACTGGGCCATGAACCAGAATTAAATTGTTCTCTGTGTCAATCTTGACCAACTTTAGATTTCGCATCGTAACCTGATCGACCCCATAATGGCCGGCCATCTTTTTACCCTTGCGAACTCGACCGGGATAAGTACCAGCAGCAGTACCACCAGGATGCCGGTGAACTTTCTTCACACCGTGCGTGGCTCTCTGGCCTTTAAAATTATGTCTCTTCATCCAACCCGAATAACCACAACCCTTCGAGACGCCCGTCACATCGACAGACTTCACGCCATCAAGAACACTCGCCAAGACCTCTTGACCGACAGCCATCCCTGCATCGCCACGCAATTCTTTGATGTATCGCTTGGGCTCCCCATCTGCCTTCGGAGCCAACGACAACCCAGCCTTTTGCAGTTTCGCAGAACGCTTGCTAGAAATATTCGCTACGTGACCACGCTCAGAACGTGAAGCCAATCGCCGGGGCTTATCCAGAAAACCCAACTGCACGGCATCGTAACCATCGCGATCCACGGTCTTGACCTGCAACACTTTGCAAGGCCCCGCCTCAATTACAGTCACAGGCACAATGCTACCATCGGGCTGGAATACCTGCGTCATGCCGACTTTGCGGCCAAGGATACCTTTTCTCATGTTTCAGTTCCGTGAATCGTTGCACCGCAGGACTCGCTAAACACCACACCACAAGAGTGGCGTCTTTAGCGGTTACCCACGGCACATCCGCACCATACGAGGAAAACCTTTGAGGAAAAAACCTTCTTCAGTACAACACCAAAGAACCACTTACCGCGAAGTTGCTTTGATTTTAATGTCAACCCCTGCCGGCAAACTCAACTTATTGAGCGCCTCGATCGTCCTGGCTGTAGCCTGCTTGATGTCTATCAAACGCTTGTGGGTCCGAATCTCAAACTGTTGACGCGCCTTCTTGTCAATGTTCGGACCAGAAAGAACCGTGTACTTCTCGATCCTTGTCGGCAACGGAATCGGACCATGCACCTCAGAGTGCGTCCGCTTGGCCGTCTCGACAATCTCGAGGGCACTTTGATCCAGAACCGCATGGTCGTAAGCTTCCATACGTATCCTGATAACTTCGTGCGATCCTGACACAGTAACCTACCTCATCTAAAGCTATTCTCAACGCGCAGTAGTCTTTTTCGAAATACATTTCGAACGCTCCACGCTCAAACAAGCCTCCTCAGGCGAGAAGGGAGCAGGATCTTATGGGGGAGCGGGATGTTCGTCAACTACAAATCGGAATTTTGTCCGATTTGCAGTCAAATAATCTTTTGGTTTGGAGATTTACAGGCCTCCAATCCCCGCACCGCCAGTTCCACCGCCAATCGAACCAGGTCCACCGAGGGCTCCAGGTGGACCACCCGCAGCACCAGGGCCACCAAGACCACCAGGCCCCGGCCCGCCTGAGCCTGGCTCCATTCCGCCTCCAAACCCACCACCCATTCCAGGCCCAGTTGCGGCTCCGTCGTTTCGCAACGTACCGCCCAAAGGACCAACAGCAGGCCTGTCCGGCTGGGTAAACATCCCGTAACCGGTAAAGTCGTCGAACTCTCTGAGTACAACAATCCTTCCAGACTCAGGATCAAAAGCGACCGAATCGGCTCCGCTTCGAAGCCCAGAGTCCTTCGGAACCTTCATCTCCAAAGGCTGCATGCCATGCATGTCGATCATTGTTAGCAAGACTTTTCCTCCCTGCTTCTCGACTGCCTTGATCAACTTGCTGACCGGATGAATCAATTCCAACGGAACCTCTTTACCCTGATCCTTGATCGGTTGACCGAAGACGTGTCCTCGATTGACCGATTCTTTTCGAGGTATGTAGCTGGCAAGCTTCGGATCATACTCTGCAAAAACTACTTCGGATTTCGGGGCCGAAGCCTCAAAAAGACGACGCTGTGAATCGGGGGCATAAGCGATGCTCAGATCGCCCATATATGCTTCTGCGATCCGTTTGGTTGAAACCAATTCGGAGGGTTCCGACCAAGCTGTTTTGCGAGACGAATTCCGCTTGAAATAAGTCTCCTTGCCGTCCTTGTCTTTCTCAGGTTTGAACGCCTCACGATCTTGACGCTCCTTGACTAGCAAGTCCTGTACACGCTTTAGAGTACCACTTGCCGAATCCAAAACTGCCGAGCGAGGTTGAATCGATGCCGCCTCTGGGAAGTTCGGGTCGTACATCAACAAACGCACGCGATACCGGTAGATGCGATTGGCTTTGGCCTCAAAATCATAAAACCGAACTAGCTTGTACTTCGTCGATGGCAATTCGCGAGGAATCTCCTCTCGCATTGCGCCCCCCGCAGACCCACCGGGCGCTCCACCGAGTCCACCGGGTGCTCCGCCAAGCCCAAGTCCGCCTGGTGCACCACCAAGACCGAGCCCACCTGGAGCTCCGCCTCCACCATAACCAGCCGGCGGACCACTGCCACCTGCAGCACCTCCACCGTAACCAGCCGGAGGACCACCGCCACCTGCACCGCCTCCACCGTAACCTGCAGGAGGTCCGCCACCGCCTGCACCGCCTCCACCATATCCAGCCGGAGGTCCACCGCCGCCATATCCAGCCGGAGGTCCGCCACCGCCACTTTCGGGCTCACCACCGGATTCCCCTTCAAATCCGCTGTTTCCTCCACCTCCAAAGCCACCCAAGGCGCCCCCTGCGCCTCCGGGAATCTGGGAACTACCAGCCCCAGAACCGACCTTGGGAACCTCTGCATGGGATACGAAATCGCGATAATTCTTAAGTAGCAAAGGAGGGACTGGAATCGTCAGGTTCGGTGTCGTCCAACCAGCTTCGGCTACCTCTGGGGCTGTCCCGAGCCAAATCGACTTTGCAATCTCCTTGAGCCTCTCGGATCCCGCGTTTGGTAGCGGTTGCCAATCCCCCTCTTGGATCACTTTGTTTGGATCGTCCGTGACGTCCACGCGTTCGACCTCAAAGCCCACGTAATTCGGCGTGTCTCGTCCAGGCATGACATTACCACCAGGCGACAATTTAGCTCGATAGTCTTTCTCCAAAGCCTCGTGGGGAGCAAGTGCCATGACGCTCACAAAGCCGATATCCCTTGGACCGATGGACTTTCGACGCGGATCGTTGGGGTTGGATTTCCCAAGCGTGTGCGATGGGAATCCTTTGTCGTATCCGGCAGCCAGAAATCGCTTGGCCGTCGTAGCACCCAATCCACCCATTCCACCGATACCTCCTGGACCTGGTAGTCCTGGAGGGCCGCCACCACCTGTAAGCCCTGGAGGGCCACCGCCGGGGCCATTTCTTCCAAGACCCGGGGGGCCACTTTCGCCTTCAAATCCACCCGGGCCCGGGCGACGGTCCTCTTTCTTTTTGGGAGGCTTTGCTCCCTCGGCATCCTTGAGCTTATCAAGATAATCGACCAGCTGCGCGTTTGCGTTGCCAACAACGATTGGCCCAAAATAGTAACTGGCTTGTAGGTTCGTCGCTGGTAGGATTTCTGGATCGGCCCGATATCCAGTTATCCGAGCTCCCGGTACAGGGATCTCCGGTCGATACAAATCCTTCGCAATTTGCTTGGTTGAATCGACCGACTTTTCGGTGTAACTCACATCGATGATGCCCTTGACCCGAGCCTCCTCATCCTTGATCGCGTCCCAGTGATTCTCACGGATCTGATTGACGACTTGGCTAGCTTTATCCGAGAGCTTCTTGGGATCTTTTGTCGGTTCGATCGTTTTGGATGTAAACCCTAGGTAGACAAGCCCTGCGCTGAGCAAAAGCATCAATCCAAAAACGAACTTCTCCACGTGATAGAGCATGAACTCCTTGGCATTGAAACTACCCTTGGATTTCGATTTGCTCTTTGCCGAAGGCTTTTCATCGGGTTTCGATGCTACCACGGCCTCGTCGGCATTGTCTTTGTTTTTCTTTTTTCCAAACATAAACGAACTCCTTGGTTAGTTGTTTCCCGTAGCTGGGTTCGCCGGATCAGCCGGCGCGCTTGGATCGACTGGAGCACTTGGGTCAGGCGGTGTACCTGGTTCTGCAGGGGCACTTGGGTCAGCCGGTGCACCCGGATCTGCCGGTGCACCTGGATTGGCAGGTGCGCCTGGATCAGGCGGTGTACCTGGATTGGCAGGCTCACTTGGATTCGCTGGATTCGCTGGATTCGCTGGGTTAGCTGGATTTGCCGGATTGCTTGGACTTGCCGGTGCGCTCGGGTCGACCGGTGCGGCTGGCGCTGCAGCATTTGGGTCCGCCTGTGGGTTGGCACCAGCGGGCAGATTCGCATCGGTAGCTCCTGCAGGAGCCTCTGCAGTCTTTGTGCTGCTAAGGCTTGCAGGGGGATTGAACAGATAAATCAAACCGAAGATTTCGATCGGAACTTCTCCATTGGAGGACCTCGAAGCCGAACCGCCTCCCATACCTGCCATTCCAGGAACTCCCGCAGGGCCCCCGTCTCCACCTGACTCTGGCTCACTAGCTCCATCGCCAATCCCGGCCCCTGCGCCACCTCCGGTACCAATCCCTGCAGCCGAAGGAGGGCCGCCTTCGCCACCCCCTGCATCTCCGAATCCGCCACCCCCACCTCCGCCGAAACCACCCGAAGCACCAGTTGCGGCAGCTTGGGTGTTGTATCGAACCTGAAGAACTTCAAGCATCATCTTTCCGTTACCGCATTCAGTGATCAATCGGCCCAATTGGGACTCGTCGATTTTTAACCGCATGCGAACGGGAATTCTTTTGGCAACCGCAATGACCGCATCGGTTGCGTTTTGAAGATTCATCGCTCCGCGCAGTTGGGTACCCGTCAGAGGCTTAAACGATGTATCCACGTAGCGGCCTTCGGCTGGGTCTTTCGCTCTGACGGCTGCGGCTGGAACCATCGAAGCTCCTTTTCCGCCACCACCACCCATTCCGCCATAACCTGCAGGGGGGCCACCGCCGCCGCCACCAGAATAATCCGCTGGTGGCCCACCACCCATCATGCCTCCCATGCCGCCCATGCCTCCGCCTGCACCACCGGCCCCGGCCAGGCTGCCTGCGTCACGGCTAGCCTTTGCTCCCCATCGAATCCATTCGATCTCTCGAACCACAGCTTGGAAGTTCTCCTTGGCCTCAGCGTTGGTGTTTGCCAAAATATCCATCAAACCCCTGAGAATCCAAATGTCTTCCTGGGTGTAGTAGATCTCGTGGATCGTAGGAGGAGACGTTCGGGCGTACCAAGGCATAGCGGTCGAAATGAGTTCCTTTTGAGATGCCTCTGACCAGCGAACCAAGTCCTTGGTATCGTCGAGTTTGCCTGCGGCAGGCCCAGTACCACCCCCGAGTCCCGGAGGCCCAAATCCACTGACTCCACCAGGTGGTTCAAAGCCACCGCCACCTGGTGTCATGGATTTTTGATCCAACACAAACTTCCAGGTACTACCAATACGCTTGGCTAAAGCCGGGAATTCGGGCTCGATATAATCCTTGTAGACCTTTCTGTCTTGCACCGTGATTTGATCAAGCGGAGCGGTGATGGGTTCAGGGAGAGGAAAGGCGACCTTCTTTTCAAATGGTCTGAGGCTGTCGAAGATCTCGTGAACCTTGGGGTATTGAAAAGCGTTCTGAGGCCACGTCAAAAAGTCTTTTTGGCGTTCGTATTGAAATTGCCAAGCTTGGTCGACGTCGGCGACGAGACCTTCTAGCCGCTTTTCCATCTCTTTGTGGGAAAGCTCATTTGGGTGAGTAGCAGCCTTTCCACCGACTTCATTGATCTTGGAAAAAACACCGTTGACGGTGTTGATTCTCTGCGAGATCGATGAATACATGCTTGTCGAGGTCAGATAGAAAATGATGCTCGAAAGCAAAAGCACCAAACCCGAAATAATCCAAAATGAATATTTCGCTATCTCTTTGAGTTGCCGTTTCAAATCGTCCATCGAATACTCCCGAGTCCCTTGGCTGCCGATTTATGTTTTATTGGTTCGAATCAAAGTGCTCTTGCCACCTGTGAATCGATCGCAGGGGGCACTTATGGTTAGGATCCTCTATCAACCGCCGCTTTCTGGTTCCATGCCACCTGCAGGCGCTACCGGTGCGGGTGCCGATGGAGCCGAAGGTCCGGTCGTATTGGCTAGTTCCCCTGGCTTCCAGGCGAACTGGACGATGAAGTCGAATTTTTGTGCGGGGAAATCAGGCGGAACAACGTTTCCTTGTGCATCTTTAATCTCAGGCATGGCTTGCCCCCCCCCTGCTCCACCAACTCCTGGGCCTCCGCCGACCCCAAATCCACCACCGGCACCGGCGCCACCCCCCCCGGATTCTGGCTCAAGGTTGCCTCCGCCGGCCGTACCCAGACCTGCCCCAGGTCCGCCTCCGGTCAACCCTGGAGGAGGTCCCCCGCCTGCGGTTCCAAATCCCGCCGGGGGCCGGATTCCGCGCTCCTCGAGCAGTCTTGCATACTCTGGATTGGAAATCTTGTAGAGCCGATTTGGTTGGGCGGATCGGTTCCTAAGCACGGGGCGACGCACTCCCAGATCGTACATCGAAACTTCGCGTAAATCCCCGGGCTTTTCTCCGGGGAGTTTGACCATGCCGTTTTCGAGAAACTCCACCAAGTGATTTGTCACGTGGGCCGCACCCTCACGCCCCTTCTTCTCGGTTCCATTGAAGTAGTGGTAACCCTTGAGTTCGATCACCCATCCCGGACCGGTCGGGTCAGGATCCTTATCTGCTGGCCGCTTGATTTTCGCAAAACCAGCTTGTTCGCGAGACTTCAAGTCCTCTTGATAGGCGGTTTTGATATCGGGTTTGTACCAATTGGCCAAACTGTCGAAGTACATCTGTTCGACACTGGTGATATGGAACTCCATGCGATCCTTGTAAGGACGCTCCATGGGTGTTTTCTCCATGAGCAAAGGATCTCTTTGCATGGCTTGCTCGATTGCCTCATAGAGTTCCAAGCACATCAGACGCTGCTGAGCACCCTTGCTGACTTCCAAGCCGACGCTCTTGTAGAGGTTCAGCTTGCCTTTGTACTCTTCGTCCTTAGCAAACTCATCCTTGGAACTCTTTTCAGCGTTCGAAACACTCGATTCAGCCGAAGACCATAGTTCGGGCCTAAGCGGACGATACGATTGGCCGAGCATTGCATGGTGAGTTGCAAACCCAACCAAGAGCAAAGACAAAGCGCCCACGGCCCAAGGCTTTTTGTTTCGGATAATCCGGTCCAAAACAATGTCACGAGGCAGGAGGTTTGTACGCATCGGCCCTCGATTGAGCAATTGCAGACAAAGCCCATAGACAACCCCATATGCAGCGGCATTCTCTTTGAACTGCTGAGCGCCTAAGACCTCATTGCCGGTGAGCTTGGGATACTTGTCATAAAGATTGACATCCATCCCGAGGTTTTTGTTCAAAAACTGCAATAATCCAGGCATTTTCGCAGTATTTCCCATCACCAGCATGCCATCGAGATCGGACTTCTTGTTGTGCTGCTTGTAAAAGTTCAGCGATCGCTGGATCTCTTGCTGCATGTCATTGAAGATCGGGCGCATGGCTTGAAAGACCAACTTTGGATCGTCGGCCTGCATCGCGTTCTTCTTCAAGTGCTCGGCCTTGGCAAACGTCATTTTCAAATCTTTGAGCAACTGCCGGGTAAAGTGGTTACCCCCGATCGGTACGCTTCGTTGCCAAACTCGAAACCCGTTGGTCACGAGCAAGTCGCTCGCATCGGTGCCGATACTGAGTATCACAGTGCTCTTGGGAGGCCGATCCGGATCAAACTCCTCGGTGGCCATCTGCTCGGCGAACCGCTCGTGGGCAACCATGTTGTAGATGCTCATGGGAGCCAATTGCACTAAGTCGATGTCGATGCCTTGGTCTCGGTAAGGCTTCAAAGCGCGGAAAACCGCCTCCTTCTTCATCGCAAACAGACCGATCTCACTGTCGAGCGCATAGCCATCTTCGATTTGTGCTCCTTCCATCTGCTGAAAGTCCCAAATCACGTCGTTCAGATCGAAAGGAATCTGCTGCTTGGCTTCGTATTTGACGATATCCCCGATCTTTTTGACTTCAACAGGAGGCGGCTTGAAAAACTTAGCCAAACCACTTTGCCCAGGAACACTCACTGCAATCCTGGTCGCACCTGTTAAGTCGTTTCGCGATAGAAACTGACCCAGTGCGTCTTTGATCAAGGCCTCAGGTTCGGCTTCAGGCTGAGAAAGAATTTTCGGATACTCGATGAAATCAAAAGTATCGGCGACGACATCGTCACCCTCCAAATGGCATCGAAGGGCCTTGAGCGAACTTTGTCCAATCTCAATACCCCAAACATGCTGAATCTTTTTCGCCATACCGCGAATTCTCCAAGCTAGGCAAGACAAGCTAAGGTTCCGGGAATTTCCACTCGATCCGGAACCTCTTTATGTTATCGCGGAATCCCAGCGACTGTCAAAAGTTTCACGCCCCGAACCCCAAAAATATGCCATTTCTACCCGTCTTCCCGACATTCTCAGCCCAGTCGCTCCGACCGGACTCACTGGGTTGGACGCCTGAAGCTACAATTCCCAAGATTCCGTCAGGCTTCGGATCGGCATCTCGAAGCACTCCATCGAAGTCCAAACCCAACGGTTTCGAGCCCAATTTCGAGAAAAACCAAATGAATTTTTTTCTCAACGCGACTTTGGCTTTCGTTGCAACCGTGACTCTCTGGACATGTTTTGCAGGGGCACAAACCCCACAAAATGCAAAAGAAAACACAAACCAAAGAGTCGATCAGGATGCAGACGAGCAAATCCAGTTGCTTATCGAGCAACTCGGGGCTCCCTCCTACGCACAGCGAACCGAAGCTCGTGAACGCTTAGAAGGCTATGGTGCACTGGCTCTGGATGCGATCCGAAAGGCTACTCTGAACCCCGATCCAGAGATCGCAAGCCAGGCCCGATACCTAGCTCAAAGCAATTATCTGGAATGGACGTGGAACTACGAGCCTTTCGAAACCCGCAAACTGATCGAAAAATACAAGCTCGCAAGCAACTCCGACAAAATAAAACACCTCCGTGAACTGAGCGATCTGGATAACAACCACGGGGTGGCAGCCTTGTGTCGAATCAGTTGCTACGAAACCAGCGAAGTTCATGCCAAACTGGCCGCTTTGGAGCTTATGAAAAAACTCCAACCCAATCGAATCCCAGGTACCGACGCACAACCGCCAGCCAACTTGTCGTTTGAACCCAAAATACTCCAGGCGCTACTTCGAAATTCTCAAATCGATCTTTCTGCCCAAGTGCTCGAAGCTACCAAGCGTTCGAGTAGCTCTGCGGCCAAATGGTTGCAACTGGCCTACTCAAATCCACAGCCCTGGCCTGCCGATGTGTGGTTGGGCATCCTCGACGAAGAACAACGACTTGTCGAAAACTCCAGCCCGCAAACCAACATCAACCTTTTCGTTGATTTCGCAACTTGGCTGGCCAAACAAGCAGCAAGCCAGGTCGAAGGAAGACAAACCGCTCTTAAGATCGCCCGGCGCATCCCGCCCTTACTCCTGGCCGGCCCGCCTGATCCAGAGAAACTCACCGAGTTTGCCAACTGGGCCATCGAATCGCAACTCCCTGAACTGGTGATCGACCAATATCGGCAATTGCCCAAGCAATTCCCACAAAACTCACCGACCTTGCTCAACTACCTGTTGGCAAAAAGTTTCGCTTTGCTCAATCAAAAGGAATTGGCCGATCAAATCGCAAAACTCACTCTCGAGCGCAAGACCTTCTCTCTGGACTTCTCGAAGAACCCCACCGAAATCCTCGATGCGAACCTGCCAGGCAATGCCCAAAACCCTTTGCTTTTCCGCTCGGCTACGTTTAGCTTCGAACGGATCAGTCTTGCTCAAGAACTCGTCGAAACTGGAGATTTTGCGTGGGCTGAAGCCGAACTCAGGCTAGCTCTCGAAGGTCAAGAAGATAGTCCCGAACGTATCACAATCCTTGGTTTGCATACGCTAACCCAACTTCTCCATGATCAGCAAAGAGACAAGGATGCAGCAGACGCACTGGAACGCTGGGCGTCTCGCTACCAAAACGAAAGACTATTTCGCATGCAAGTCGAAGATCTAGATCTGGATCTTGCCTCGAATTATCACCTCTTCCGAGGAAACCAATACGCCCAAGAAAATCAACCTGATAAGGCCCGAGAGCAATTCTTGATCTCCATCGCTCAGTCTCTCGAAAATGTCGATGCACTCATTGGACTTGCCCGATTGGCTGGCCCCAATGAAACACCCGAACAAAAACGGCAAAGAGATTCCCAACAAGAACGATCGATCAGCATGCTTCGAAACCGAATCGATGAAATCGAAAGGGATATCAGAGTCGCCAATCTCATGTTCCAATCTATGGAAAAAAAGCGACTGGCAAATTTTCTCAATACACTGGCTTGGTTGATGATCAACACCGATTCAGATCCCCGCGAAGCCCTCCTGATGTCTCGGCGTTCCTGTAGCCTCGACCCACAGCAATCGGCCTTCCAAGATACCCTTGCACATTGCTTCGAAAAAAACGGCCAAGTCCTTCAAGCGTTCAAAACTCAACTCAAGGCCATCAAACTCGAACCCCATCAACTCTCCTTGCAACGCGCCTTGAATCGCTTCTACGAGAAAGCCGCCAAGGAGCTGCCTCCGGGCGATTAACCAAGTGAATCTATCGCTTTAATCCATCGCTGAATTGGGGTCATGCCCAAGTCTTGGAATCAGACCACCCATGTCTCCCTTGAGCAACTTGGCTTTCTGATACCGATCGAGTTTTTCGCGTGTATCGGTAATGTCCAAATTACGCATCGTCAGTTGTCCGATCCGATCCTTTGGACCAAACTCTCCGCGCCCACTTTCCATCGTCAATCGCTCAGGGGCATAGGTCAGGTTCTTGCTTTGCGTATCGAGGATCGTGTAGTCATTGCCCCGCCGAAGCTCCAGGATGACGGTGCCCGTGACAACCTTTGCCACCCAGCGTTGAAGGGTTTCTCGAAGCATCAGCGACTGAGGATCAAACCATCGTCCCTCGTACAAGAGTCGACCGAGCCGTCGTCCCATATCGCGATACTGCTCGAGCGTCCCTTCGTTGTGGATACCAGTAACGAGCCTTTCGTAGGCGATGTAGAACAAAGCCATTGCTGGAGCTTCATAAATCCCACGGCTCTTGGCCTCGATAATCCTGTTTTCGATTTGATCCGACATCCCCAAACCGTGCCGTCCCCCAATCGCATTGGCCTCCAAGACCATATCCACCTTGCTTTCGAACGTCTTGCCATTAAGGGCCACCGGGGTACCTTCGACAAACTCGATCGTCACCGTTTCAGGCAAAACCTGGCAGTCAGGCTTCCAAAAGGGAACTCCCATGATCGGATCGACAATCTTCATGCCGGTGCTGAGCTGCTCTAAATCCTTAGCCTCATGCGTCGCACCCCAAATGTTCGAGTCGGTCGAATAAGCTTTCTCTTTGCTCATCTTGTAACCAAGACCAGCTTTTTCCAGAAGCTCAGACATCTCCTTGCGCCCACCGAGCTCGCGGTTAAAGTCGTCATCGAGCCAAGGCTTGTAGACTTGAAGACTTGGATTGGCCAGCAAACCATAGCGATAGAATCTCTCGATGTCGTTGCCTTTGTAAGTGCTGCCGTCACCCCAGATTTCAACCTCGTCCTCCTTCATGGCCTGAACGAGCATCGTGCCGGTAACAGCCCGACCAATCGGCGTTGTATTGAAGTACGGAACCCCCGCAGTGGTGATATGGAAAGCACCGCACTGAAGCGCCGAAAGCCCCTCGCTGACCAATTGCTCTCGGCAGTCAATGAGCCTTGCCAGCTCTGCACCGCACTCCATGGCCCGCTTGGGAATGTCGTCGTAATTGGATTCATCAGGCTGGCCCAAGTTCGCGGTGTAGCAACAAGGGATCGCACCCTTGCCACGCATCCAGTAAATCGCAGCACTGGTGTCCAAACCACCCGAGAATGCAATCCCAACTCGCTTGCCAATCGGTAGCGTCTGAAGAATCTTTGACATGTTTGTTCTCCTAGGTCAGTGTCGCTTAGTGTTAGAATCGCTTAGTGTTAGAATCGCTTAGTGTTAGAATCGCTCGGTGTTAGACTCGCTCCGGGGGGCAAGCTTTGAAAGGGCCTCTGAAAGCCTGGCCCATTATGCACTAGCCTCGAACTCTTGCCAAAGGGCAAATCGTTCAGCAGGTTGATCCTCCAATGTGATCGCTTGGACTACAAGTTCCCTTGCAGCCTCGGCTTTTGGCATGTCATCGCAAATGATTTTCACCAGAACATCCCCTTTGTGAACGTTGTCGCCAAGTTTTCTTTCCATTTCCAAGCCCACCGAAGCATCAATACGTTGGCCAGCTTGCATGCGACCTCCCCCCATGAGAATGATCGCCTGACCGAGTCGCTGACCATCGATCTTGGTAAGCCATCCAGAGCGCTGGGCATGCACCGCCATGACCTTCCC
>JAJTFC010000101.1 GCA_021298315.1 Planctomycetaceae bacterium | reverse complement strand
TGGAGCAGCACTGGTTCGCGCGGGGTCTGTCTACGGTTTCCGTTACACGCACGGATCGCAGATCCATGCTACGGGCGATGTACCGTAAAACGGGTCTCTGAGCCCGTTTTACGCAAAGACCAAAGAACGCTTGAGCAACGATCAATCAACTCCTTTACCCCGCGCCGCACGCCCATCCCGGAGGGATCCAAGCCATTAGCCGGACGTAAGCGCCAGCGCCACCTCCGGTCGATCACTCCCAGAGCCGCAACCAGGGAATTGGTCAAAGAGGCGGAGCCCCTAATCCCAATCGATTCGGCGATCGAATCGGCCGTCGACGAAGCAAACAAAGCAAGCAATCCCCAAGCCAACCGTGCAGGGTCTGTCCCCTGTTTTTTGCCATTCGCCGTGGTTTTTCAATGTTTCTGCAATGCCAGGCAGGTTTTTAAATTTGGGAGGCAGTGTCCCCACAATTGCCGGATAGAGCCGAAAGAACCGAACGTACCGATAGAGTTGACGACGGTTGCAATTGCTAACCGACTTCAGACGATTGGCGAGTTCCGTGAATAGCTTCTCGCCATATTGGGCTCGGTCGCTACCACGAAGCTCATACTGGGAAATGTGATGTCCGATCAGCCAATTGCGGAGCGTCAGGCTGATGTTGACCGCTTTACCAACTTGTGCGGACAACTCCTCGTGCGTTTGCTGGATTTGCTGAACCAGTTCGGCCAGAGTATCGAGCGAAGGTACCGAATCGCTCATCTGATCATCTCCCGGAGTTCCAATAGCCCGCGCACGATGCCGCTCATGATCTTGGCGAGATCCTTTTCTCGTCCCGTGACGCGACCTTTGGTGAAGTAGGCTTCTTCGCGAATCTGAGACATCAGGTCCCATTTTTTCTCACTTAGGCCGCAGATGGCCGGGGTGACGTATTTGGTACGAATATCGGTTTCGCTGAGTTGTTTTTTGTCCATTGCGGGGTCTCAATGCGTGCGGCGAGCTCACGATTATCTCGGTTAGTTTAGCAGGGAATCGCTTGGAAAACATCGATAAAGCGAACACGAGGTTTGTGAAAACGGGGGGCCCGTGTTCCCGGATTGGAGGTGGCGCGGGCGCATACCCCTAGCTTATGGCTTTGAGGTTGCGCGTTTTGTCTTTTTCGTACTCGTACTCAATGAAATGGTACTCGTACTCGTACTCGATGCCCTCTCTTCGAGTACGAAAAGCAAGGGAGAACATCGATTGAAACTCCGAAACACACGAATGTTGGCCCGCTGGGCCACAAACCGTCGAAGCGAATCAGCGCGGTAACCATCCACCCAAGGTCCAGTACGCGTGCGAATCCTCTGGGGCATGTGTGTGGGGGAGCCGGTGGTTGCTACCGATATGTCGGCCCGCTGGGCCACAAACCGTCGAAGCTAATCAGCGAGGTAACCATCCACCCAAGGTCCTGTACGCATGCGGATCCTCTGGGGCATGTGTGCGGCGGGCCGATGCTAGACCTGCAATGCGATCAAGTATCCCAAGATCATTCCAAGAACCAAAGCCGGGGGCAAGACGATTGCGATCGTCATGCCGATGAGCATCGCTTTGGAGGTTTGCCCGACCGGAAGGTTCGCTTCTAACGAATTCTGCAATTGAGGAGGAGGTGGTGCCGAGAGTGGGACTGGGGGTCGATTGATGCTGTTGGTGCCCGATGCAAAGGACGTGTCCTGCAACGATTCATCGAGAGGGGCTATCCGCGAACTTAGCGGTCTAGGGCTGCCAGGATCACTTCCCAACCCCGTATCGAGCACCGGAGGGGGTGGTGCAAGCCATGGGCCTCGGGTGATCGTCGTTTGGGCGATCGGAACATCGGGGATAACCCATACCTCGAGTCGAGCGGCGACTTCTGCCATCGTTTGAATCCGCTTGCGTGGATCTCTGTCCATCATATCGGCAATGATATCGACGAACTCTTCGCTCAAATTAGGATTGAAATTCCTCGGATGTAGCGGTGTTGCTTCAAGATGCCTGCGAATCTTTGATGCCGTATCGCCTCCAGGGAAAGGAGCCTTGCCCGTGACTGCATAGTAAAGGGTGCACCCTAACGAATAGACATCGCTTGCCGCATTGACCTGCAATGGAGTTTGGTACTGCTCGGGGGAGATGAAATCGGGAGTCCCGACGATTTTTCCGGCTCGAGGGTCGTCCACGAGATCTGCTGCAAATCCTGCCAAACCGACATCGGATACCTTGGCGATCGATTCAGGTGTGACCAAAATATTTGCGGGTTTGACATCCCGGTGAATCAATCCCTCGTCGTGAGCATAAGCCAGCCCGAGCGCTGCTTGCATGATGATCCCCGCAGCGACTTCTTGGGAAAGCGGCCCGCGGTTTTTGACGAGTTTGCGCAAGTCCATGCCGGCGACATATTCGGTGACTAAGTAGTGAACCGAACCGTCTTGCCCTGCATCGTGTGCTCGCACCAAATAGGGGCAATCGAGTTTGGCCTGCATGCGAATCTCGCGCTTAAAGCCGGCCAAGGTTTCATCGGTGACACGGTGCAGTGGCAGAACCTTCACGGCGCATTCGCGGCCCATGACTTCGTGCACGGCCTTGAAGACTTGACCCATCCCACCTTGTCCTATGAAATCGGTGATCACGTATGGGCCAAGTCGAAACTTGGTCTTTCCATCGGCCAGTTGGATGGCTTGGTACTCGGTGATGGCTCGTTGTTCGAGCAAGATACCACGAAGTATTTTGTCTTCGTCGACCGACTCCCCCTTGGCTTGGGCAGACAAAATCTGATGTTTTTGCAACCTCAAGCAATACTCCCACTGCTGCGGGCTAACCAACCCACTTGCGAGGACCGTTTTTTGGAAGTTGCTAGTCATATGCCTAAGGATACACCAAAAGAGTATCATAGTCGCCTGCTGACTGTGTGAAAAACCCCTTAGGCTTCGAGCAACAACCCGATGGATCTTGAACTTTCTGACCACGTTGCGGTCGTTACCGGTGGTGCCAGTGGAATCGGCTTGGCCACGGCTCATCGGTTTGCCGCCGAGGGAGCCCATGTGGCAATCTGGGATCTGGATCCCGAGGTCCAGCAGCGGGCCCAGGAGATCCAAGACCGTTACGGAGTTCGGACAGTTGGTCTTCGAGTCGATGTGAGCATGGATTCGTCGATTGCCAATGCAATTTTGAAGACGCAGGAGAGTTTTGATTCGATCGACCATCTGGTTCACAGCGCGGCGATCGGTTCGAGCAAATTCGGTTTTCCCTTTACCAACCTTGCACCTGAGGATTGGAAAAGAACCTTGGATGTCAATATTTTAGGGATGGTTCGCGTCGCTACGGCACTTAGTCCGATGCTGGTCGCATCGAGGACGGGAACGTGTGTGTTTGTCGGTTCGGTTGCAGGCCAGATCGGCTCGCAGACCGATCCGCCCTATAGTGCCAGCAAGGCGGCGATGATCAACTTTGCACAGTGCATGGCCAAGGATCTTGCAACCCACGATGTCCGCGTCAACACGGTGTGTCCCGGGATGGTGCAGACGAATCTGAATCGATCGGTATGGCAAGCTTGGTATGATCGCACGGATCCAGCCGAACGACTCGACTACGAGGCTTGGGGGGATCGCAAGATCAAGCAACTGATCCCGCTTGGCAAGTGGCAAACGCCCGAGGAGGTCGCAGCCATGATCGTTTTTCTATCGTCCCCTTTAACCGGCTCGGTCACAGGTCAGACCATCAATGTCGATGGCGGGTATGTCATGCATTGGTGATGAGCGATCCGGTTCAAAAGAGCCCTCGTGCTCGTAATCGAAAGGAAGCATTGGGATGCCGTCGATATATTGGCCAGTACTGGGGGTTCCAGGTTCCTTCAAAAGGCGATCGACTTGAATCGATTCAGGCGTTTCAAGTACTAGGACGAGTTTCGCGAAGCTGATCTTTCATCTTGAGGTGATCGTCCCACGTTTTGCTCTTTCCTCGCCGCTTGAATCGGGCGTAATAGGAATAGAGTTTTCGAAACCTATTGCTCGACAAGATAACGCGACTGGTCTTGGTCAGCGTTCTATCGGTGATCAAGTGAAGTGCAGGACTGAGCATGAAGTAGTTGCACTTTAGACGTTCCGCCAGCATCTCCAACGTCCTGGCTTGATAAAAGCTGATGTGTTGCCCGCCTTCGAAAGAATAATACCACCAATCTCGCGGTGGCACTCTTTGGTTAAAAACCAATGTCGAAAACAGAATCGTATGACATCCATAAGCCTCGAAGATCTCCGATAAAAATTGCATCGGATCTTCGATGTGCTCGAGCACCTCAAAGGCAAACATCGCATCTGCTTGGAAACCAGCATTCGGCTCAAAGGATTTCGCAAACAGGTTCTTGCAGTATTTGTCGGTGGTGTAGCAATCAAAACCTTTGTCTCTCATTAACCTCGCCAGCAACCCATAGCCACCGGCAACATCGAGCAACTTTCCGTCTCTGATCCCTAGGCATTCCAACACAGCTTCGAGCATACCGCTGTTGCTGATGTTTCGGGCCACAAGTCCAGTATCGGTGTCGGCGATCGCGTCTTGGTAGGCTTCCTCCAACCAATAGGGAGGCTCGGTTTTGAGCAAACCGCTTTCATCGCAATAGAAGTACTTGACTAGATGCTTTCCCAGAACAGTCTCGGAAAAGACATGCTCCATGGGCTTGTTGGAAATCGGGCACCTGATCTGGCTTTCTGGTGTCATCGTATTCTTTGATCGATTCGGCTAGTGAGGAACCTGGGTTTTTATAAACTCCCTTACCGACTTGCAAATCCAGATGATCTGCTGGTCTTCAAGTTCTGGGTAACTAGGCAGATTGATCCCTCGACTCGATACATCATCGGAGATCGGCATACGACGAAATCCACCGCTATACATCGGCATCGAGTGCAATGGATAAAAGACAGGCCGCGTCTCAATCCCTAGTTCCAAAAGAGCCTCTCGCAACGGATCGCGCATGGCAGAGTTGGGTAACAGACCGCATACCATCCAATGCGAATGCACCATTTCCGGTACTTCGGCTTGAAACTCGAGCACCCCATCTAATTCGGAGCGATACAATTCAGCGATTTTTCGCTTGCGTACCAAAGTCTGGTTCAATCGTTGCATCTGGGCACAACCGATCGCGGCGCACAAATTGGTCATGCGATAGTTGTATCCGATGATGTCGTGCCAATACTCCCGAAATCTAGCCAAGCCTTGGCCTTTCAAGTGATCGACTCGCTCGGCCAGTGTCGGGTTGGAGGTCACGACCATCCCACCCTCTCCGGTTGTGATGGTTTTGTTTCCGTAGAAACTAAAACTGGAAATATCTCCGAAACGACCGACATGCTTGTCAGAAATCTTTGACCCGATCGCCTCGGCGCAATCCTCGACGACGAGCAGGTCATGTTTTTTGGCTATTTCCATCAAGCCATGCATATCGCAAGGCAGTCCATACAAGTGCACAGCCATGATGGCTCGCGTTCGATTGGTAATGACTCGCTCGACATCCTTCAGGGAGATATTCCATGTCCCCGGTTCGCAATCGACAAACACGGGCCGGGCTCCGGTGTAACTGACGCAGTTGGCCGAGGCTACGTAGGTCAACGTCGGAACAATGACTTCATCCCCCGAGCCGATCCCAAGTGCCATCAATGCAGCGTGCAAGGCGGTCGTGCCATTGGACAGGCTCAGCGCATGAGGAATCCCTATGTAGTCGCTAAACTCCTTTTCAAACTGCGGAATAAACCTCCCCTTGGACGAAATCCACTCTTCGTCCAAACAAGCCATCACGTACTGTTTCTCCAAGTCCGTGATCGTAGGCTTGTATACCGGTATCTTGATCTTTCCAACTCCCATGACTTGTTACACCTTTACCATGTGTTTCACTCAAGACGTTTCGGGTCGCTCCAGGGTCGTGCGCCATAACTCTTCGACCAATGGACCAACTTTTATTTGCCGCAAGGTCTCCATTCGCATCTTGCTATTGTAGATCCCTTGTTGACGATATTCCTGATCGCTGGCCATCTTCGACATCAAACTTGCCATCTGCTCGGAATCCCTCGGGTCAAACACGAATCGATTGTCTCCAATCGTAGCTGGCAACGAAGTCGTCGAAGCGCAAAGGACTGGAACTTCTAACTGCATCGCTTCAATCAACGGGAAACTTCCTGCTTCGTACAACGACGGAACAACGACACTCAAGCTGTTTCGATAGAGCCACTTCAAATCCACTTGGGGAACAACGCCCAAAAAATGGATGAAATCCCGCACCGCAGAGCGATCGATCCTTTCCTCGATCTCCTGATAGAATTCGTTTTTGACCCCTGTGCATACCAATCGCAACGGCTCTGCACTCCTGAGGCAAACGCGCTCGAAAGCGTCGATCAGGCCAAGATGGTTCTTGTGCCGCCATGTTTGGGCCGGGTACAGGAAATAGCGACCTAGGTCGCGATACTTCGTAGACAACTCAGCCGACTCGGTATTCGTTGAATCCGCAAATATGCATTGCGAATAAGGCACAGGGATGACCACGACGCGAGCATCCGGTAACCGGAAGTACTTGAGCAAGTCCTCTTTGACATGATCAAAAGAAACAACCACTCGACTCGCCTGCGAGATCGCACCCCAGTACAGTTCCGCCCGTTGCATTCGCTCTTGAGGGGAGAAGAACTCAGGGAAACGGAGCTCCTGAACATCATGCATCGTTACGATGAACGGACAGCGAAATGTCGCTCGCGGTGGAACTTGAAATGGAAAGTGCAACAAGTCGTATCGCATGTCGCAATGAATCCGAGACAACCATCGACGATAAGGTCCGATCTTTAGCCCGGCTTTTGGATGGGTCAAGTGGTACAAACTATCCGACGCATGAAACATCAACTTGCGAATCAACCCGTTGGATTTCACCAAGTGTTTGGGAAAACCAACATCTTGGCAAGCCTCTTTTCTGCCGATGACCGTCACTTGCATCCCGGTGAAGTGGTGCTGATCTAAAGCCCGAAGCAATCGGTCTGCATAGGGAGCAACCCCGCCAATAGCCACATCGATCCCGCCTCGGTAATAACCTATCTGCTTCAACGCAATCCTCTAAAAAACTTCCTCGGTGCGCGTACTCGTGCTCGAATTCATTGAGTACGAGTATTTAGCCATAATAATTCCTGAAGAACCGAAAAACACCGTAAGATTATCAAACACAAGTGCAGGATAACAACTTCGATTTTGCTAGAAATCCCAATAAAAACCCTGCAAATCGACTTTCTTGACCAACTCCGCAGAGGGTGATCTTCGCGAATAAGTAAACTCGCTACTTTTCTAAGTCACTGCAGTGGACTAAATTAGAGACGACTTGTGGAACACCTTTTCCCCAGTTCCACTTAGGAATCCGACTTAGGACAAGCGACCAGCGTCGCGATCAACGTATCGATCACTGAAGATTCCTTCTCCGTTTCCCATAAGGCCGACGCATGCTTTCGCGTCGGGTCTAGTTCGCAATCCACCATGGCCTCAATGAAGCTGTTTAAGGATCCCACACTCTGGCCGAGAATTCGCCAAGCGACCGGTACGGTCTATGGCGATATCGGTACCTCCGTCTTGTACACCACCATGGAGATTACTCGCGAGACGATCTTGCTCAAACACCATGCTGCAGGTAATCACTCTGCATCGGATCTGATTGCCGAAGGTGGCAAAGATCTGCTGACTCAAGGCGAATTGCTCGGAAGCCTGAGCCTTGTTTTTTGGGCACTGATTTTCTTGACCGTCAAATACGACTTGATCGTCATGCGAGCGGATCATCGAGGCGAAGGAGGTACCTTCGCATTGCTGAGCCTGCTCAAAGGATACACGGGTAAGGTTTTTGCGGGTGGCCTGATCAGTTTTCTGGTTGTCTGTGCCGCAGGGTTGCTAGCTGCCGATGGAATCATCACGCCTCCGGTGAGTATGCTCGGTGCTTTCGAACCTCTGGGGATACCCATCTCAGTGATCCTGACTTTGGTTTGTCTGGTGATCCTCTTTAAGATGCAGTGGCGGGGAACCACGAAAGTCGGCGGTGCTTTTGGTTGGTTCATGATCGCGATCTGGTTTCCCTGGATCGCTCTCAAAGGCTTGCCCTGGGTCGTGGCCCATCCCGAGGTTTTCAGCGCCATCAATCCTTATTATGCAGTGAGTTTTTTGGCAAGCTTTCCATGGATCGGTGCTTTGGTCATTCTCGGAGTGGTCGTTTTAGCGATCACTGGGGGAGAGGCCAAGTATGCCGACATCGGTCACTTTTCTCGAAGCAGTGAATCTCGTGCAAGCGGCGATTGCAGTATCGAACCGGCATTATCGGGACGATTACCTGTGATGTACTCTTGGTTCATGATCGTTCTTCCCTGCTTGATTCTGTGCTACGCCGGTCAAATCGCTTACATGCTCGATCGCGGTGTTCCTCCTCGCGCCAACACGTTTTACGCATTGACTCCGCAAATCGGCAATCCAACCATCGATCGCATCATCCAGGTGATCGACGTGGGCATCTCGGCCGTGGCAGCGATCATTGCATCCCAAGCCTTGATCACAGGCATGTTCAGCATTGTCAAGCAAGCTACGGTTGCGGGCTTTGTTCCGCGATTTCGCGTCTTTCATACCGATGAGCATGGAGAAGGACAGGTCTACATCCCTGCGGTCAATTGGGCCCTCTTTGCCGGTTGCGTGGCCGTGACTTTGATGTTCAAGACTGCTACGAACCTGACGGCTGCTTACGGCGTGGCAGTCACGGGTTCGATGGCTATCACCTCGATCATCATTTCCTACATCGCCTATTATCGGTGGAAGTGGAACATACTCTGGGTGCTGATGGTTTTTGTACCCTTCATGGCGATCGACTTTGCGTTCTTCGGTGCCAATCTTTTGAAACTCGGTAGCGGCGGTTACTTCCCAGTTCTCATCGCGGCAGGTTTGATCCTTGTGATGCTCACTTGGCAGTGGGGCCGCAAATCCCTGGCCTCGGCCTTCTACGATTTTGGGGTTCGCGAAGGCAAACGGATCGAGTGGCTCGTGTCGCTTCGGGACATGCTTGACGAATTGGAGATCACCATCAAAGAGAATCTTCCGGCAGCTCGATCGCTGATTCAAGGTCGCCGAAGGTTGGTCGAGAGTGATCGCGCAGCGGTGTTTTTGTGCTCGAGGCCTATCGACTCGACCGACGACTATGTCCCGGTCGTGATGCGGATCTTTCTGAAAAAGTACGGAGTCCTACCATCCCAAGTCGTTCTGATGCACATCAATCAAACAACCCTGGCCCGCTATCCTGCCGCCGATCGCTATCAAGTGGTCAAGTTGGGTAACGACATCCACGCACTTGTTGCCAGTTATGGGTATATGGAGCAACCCGATATTCGCCGGGCGCTCAAGGACATTCAATCGGCAGGACTCCTGCCGATCGCCGCCGAGCGATGGATTATCGAAGTTGGAGAAGAGGACATCATCGCTTCGAGCGATCTGGGACCCATTCAACGGTTTCGAGTATGGCTCTTTAGCTGGATCCTGCGGTTATCGACTCCTGCCCACAAATACCTGGGGTTGGTCTATGACGCAGCGGTTTCCAAGGAGGTCATTCCGGTGGTCTTCAGTCGCGATCGCGCTCGAATCACTCTTCCAGAGCTTGAGCTTATCCAGAGTCCTGCTTCCAAGTAACCAACATGCCGTCGCTTCGGTCTACCCTCCGAAAAACGTTCCACCGATGTGTGCATCGTTTTGGATTCCGATTGGTGCGAACCCTACCGTTCGAACGAGCCCTCCGGAATTGGGAACTCGATCATCAGCCGTTTTATTTCGTACAAGTCGGAGCGCATAACGGGATCACCTCGGACCCCTTCCACCGTTTCCTCATCGAGAACCTCGCTTGGGAGTCGATCTTGATCGAGCCCCAGAGTCCTTGCGTCAATACTTTGCATGCGATCTATGCCGATCGAGAGAATATTCGCATCGAGCATGCAGCGATTGGATCTGGCAGTTCCAAGGATGCTTTTTCGAGTCCAGCCAACAAGACGTTGACTCTTTATAAGGTCAGCGATGCGGCCGTTGGATTACCCCATTGGGCAAACCAATTGGCTTCAGCACGTCGCGAGGTGATCGCTAGTCATAAGGATCGCATTCCTGATATCGAGCGTTGGATTGAGACCCAAGAAGTCCCATGCATGGGACTGGCCCAAATCGTCTCTAAACACGGATTTCCAAGGGTGGATTTGTTAGCCACCGACACCGAAGGATTCGACTTCGAGATCGTCAAACAGATCGACCATCTACCCAGCTTGCCGCCGTTTGTCTACTACGAGCACAAGCATCTAAGCCCGCAGGAGTACTCCGAAAGCCTGAGATTTCTGCACGAACGCAACTATCGAACCGATCAAGTCAACAATGGCGATACTTTCGCGCAGTTGCGATAAAACTCAGGCTCAAACTAAATCTGCGTGTTGCTTGTGCGTCCAAGTGGGCTCAAAAGCAGAGCCGGGAGCAGTACTAGATCACCGAGGATCGAACTGCTCATCATCGCGATCATCAAGGTTGCAAACTGCCTTGTGGGATTGAATTCAGCGAGCAAAAACGGCAACATCGAACAGCAACTGATCAACATCGTATGGATCATCGCTTTGCCACAATTCGAAAAAGCATCCGCGATCGCTTGCTCACGGCTATCCCCAAGTTCTAGTCGATGAGTGTACCAATTGACGAAGTGGAGCGTGTCATTCACGGCGATTCCCATCGCGACACTCGCCGTGAGAATACCTGCAATATCGATCGAGTACCCCAACCATGCCATCATTCCAAAGACGAGAGTTTCCGGCAGGATGTTCGGAACCATGATCAATAGTCCAGCTTGAATACCCCTAGCAATGAGCATCATCACCGGTGTGATCAACAGGAAAGCTGTTGTGAAACTCGATCCAAGGTCATCCAAAAGAGCAAGCTGCGTGTCGTGCATGACCGGAGACAAACCGGTGTAGATCGTCTTGAATGCTTGTTGTTCTCTTTCGATAGGCTCGACGGTTTGACGTACGCGCTGAGTCAGTTCACCGTAATTGAGTTTCGACAAGGCGGACACTTTCGTCGTGATTCGCCATGCGACGGACTCGGAGTCTTGTGCTACGAGTCCCCGCGTAACGAGCTGATCGAATTCTTTAGCGATCGCTGTTCGCATCACCGCCCGCTTCGAAACATCACGAATACGACCGCCGCTGGGCAATTTAGGTAGGAATGTCACGGCGCTTGCTACGCCGCCAATGTCTGGGTTAGACCGAAGTTCCTGAGTGACACGATCAACCCAAACGAGCTGATCATAGGGTTCCATTTCGTTGGGTTTAGAAAACTCAAGAAGGACCTCGACCGATGCGATGGGGCCGAGATGTTCTTCGATCCAAGCCATCGATTCTCGAGTAGGACTATTCTTGGGAAACATGTCATCAAATTTGGTCGATGACTTCAGGTGCCAAAGCCCGTAAAAACTGATCGCAAGCAGGCTGAAACCAAGAATACAGATTATTGCATAGTTGGATTTCACCCATGCGGCATAGGATGTAGCCCATGGGCTCACCGGTGGCGAACAATCGTGCGATCCTAAACGCTCTTGCGAGTTGAAATCTTCATTCGCTCCTTGATGAGCTAGATACCTCGTTTTGCACAGCCAGTCCGACAGCTTGGGGAAAGCAAGGAATAGTACGACAGTCGCAAGGCACAAACAGCTAGCCGAGTAGAGACCAAAGGTTCTGACGGGGGACAGTTGGCTTGTCGCCAGAGCGATCATTCCCAGGGATGTCGTGAGGGTTGCAAGGATGCTAGGTTTGAGTCCCAGCAGGATCGCGCGGGCACCGAGGTGATCGCGATGCGAGTAGGCCACATCGCCATAGTAGTTCATGAAATGGACCGCCGCTGACAAGGTGAGCATAAACACCAACGTCGGTAGAACGATCAGCACGGCACTGAACTCACCACCGGTCAGAGCGACGACTGCGACAGCGATGAGTTGCCCAAGGCCGCCGATCAACAACACCGTCAGAGCACCACGGACACTTCTTAAACACAACCAAGCAAGCACAACGCCCATGAGGCTTGAAGGAAGCACTAAACGTTTAAGGCTCTTCTCGGCCGCTTCATCCACCGCGTAGCCTTCGTAGATACTGCCGACCATTTGCAAGGGTTCCCGCCCCAAACCTTCGATCCCATCAGCAGCGCTTCGTACCAATTCGATCGCTTGTTTTTGCATAGCGATTCCATCAGAGTTAAAGCGGACAAAGAGCGCAGCCGTACCGTCCTTACCAAGAAACGATCCTTCGAGCCTGGCCCTTGCATTGGCAGGACTTAAACCAAGGGGTGGATCGACAAGGCTCTTATAGATGTCAGTGGATGTCTGAAGGGAATCGACCAAGGGCTTGGGTCGCTCCGCAGTAGGCTCAGAGTCCAACTCCCGAATCTTATCGGCTAGAGCGCCAAGACGCGGGTCGCTCATCGCACAAGCCTCCCAGGAGACTACCAGATACTGGTCGGATCCAAAGCGATTCGTGAACCACTCGTATTGCGTTCTTTCGATACGACCCTCGGGTAGCCAAGCATGCGCCGAAGCCGATCCGATTTTGATCTTCGAAGCCCCCCAGAGGATCAGGGGCAAGAGAAAGGCCAGGACCACAAGAAACCGAAACGAGTATCGCTCCAAAAGCTTAGCGCGGGAGACTTGCTGTGGAAGCGACACGGATGGATTCCCGAAAAAGGGATTGGGTTATGGCGATCGGCGACGAGGGCTAAATCGCTCGAAGAGCCCTTTCTTGGGTGCAGGCACGACGGCTTGCTCTTGGCTCGGTAGATCGACGCGATTTTGTGATGAGCTAACCACTTCGAAATCTGCTAGTTCCCCTAGATACTTCTTTCGCACCTGGGAATCGCGACGCACAGCATCTGGATTGCCTTCGCAAAACACCGTCCCGTCATCGATAACATAGCAACGATCAACACTTCTGAGAATCTCTTGCGCGTCGTGATCTGTGATCAAAACCGAAATACCCGCCGATTGAAGCTGATGGATAATCGGTCTCATCGATTGTTTGGTGATCGGATCAACACCAGCGTAAGGTTCGTCGAGCATGATAATTTTGGGGTTCGAGACCAAGCATCGGGCGATTTCAAGACGTCGGCGTTCGCCACCCGAGAGCGTTGATGCCATGGAATCGCGAATGTGCGTGATGTTTAGCAATTCGAGGAGTTCGTCAGTCCGTTTTCGTCGATCTCGCCAAGAGTAACCGAGCATCTCGAGGATCGCAGAGATGTTCTGCTCGACATTGAGCTTTTTAAATACGCTTGGTTCTTGACCTAGGTAACCCATACCTCCATCGCGTGCCCTAAGAAACATCGGCCAGTTCGTTACATCCTCCTTGCCGAGATAGACTTTGCCACTGTCGGGTTGAACCAGCCCACAGGTCATCCGAAACGATGTCGACTTACCGGCTCCGTTGGGGCCAAGGAGTCCTACGATTTCTCCGGTACCTACACGAAACGAGACATCCTTAACGACCTTTCGACGACCGTAGGTTTTCTCCAGTTTTTCGACACGTAGAACATCCATGTTCTTGTAGATTCCTTGCTTAGCGGATCAAGCCGATGCGTTGAAAGTTTGGTATGAAAGGGATCTTGCCGTAGTACCAATAGTGAGGCCAAAAGACCATCACAGCCCGACCGATCATCAATCGACCTGGTTGGCCATGGGTAGCCCACAATCGAGCGTCTGAAGAGGCCAGGGTGTTGTCTCCCATCGGAAAGTAATCATCAGGCCCGAGTTGATATTCGTTTCCATCGAAAGAATAGCTTTCGGGGTTGCTGCCGATGGCCGCTTGGTAAGGTGCCTTTGTATCGCGAATATTCACAGGCAGGTCGTACTTGGACGAAACGATCCCTCCAAATGCGGCGTTGGTGTAGAAGATATCCCGAAAGACTCGGGCGCGTTTCAACGTTGCACTCCCGCCTCGAATACCGATACCAAGGGGTGCAGAATCCAGAGGGTTTTCTGGCGCGGCAAGGGGCAAGTGGCGGTAGTCTGGGACTGCCGAGCGAATCGAATAACCTCCGTCGAGTCCCCAGGGGATCTGGCGACCGTCGATCCACAATCGAAGTGCATCGTCGACGTTGGCAAAACGAATCGTGTGGGTCGCACCCGATCGAACCGCAGTGGTGGCCTGAAGTTTATCGACCAATCCACTGGATGATTCGAACACCGATATTGGCTTGCCCTGATAGTTTGCGATCGCAGTGGCTTTGCCATTGTTTAAGTCGATCTGGCAGAGAAACTCGACGCCCCCTTCGACCAGCAGGAGTTCCATCGACTCGGTTCCTTTGGTCGTGGAGATCTCCCATTCGCCGGCAAGATCACCAACCCAGCGAGCCCCATCGCTTGCCAGTCGCTCATCGCGACCGTAAGGCGTTCTAAAGGTTTTTTCGTTGTAAGCAGTAAAATCGGAGATGAAACGGAAGTCGTTTTGTGGGTTTTGCTTGGAAGCTTTGCGATCCGCGACGCGTTGGCTAAAGCGAATCATCGAAGTGGTGTTGTTTGGAACGTCCGATACCGACGCGTTCCAATCGTACTTCGACGCACGGCCACCGCTTATGGGGTTGATACTCGTTTGCCATTTGGGATTTCCTTGGCTTGATGAATCATGCCAGTAGTCAGCAAGGATCCCGTCTGCAATGGGTTGTGATAGGTGTCTGGTGTCTGCGACATCTTGGAGAGTTGCAAGCACGACTGAGGGGGGTTTGCGAGCGATGCGAAAACCTTCGGTTTCGATTGTCGAGAGACCTGTAGGGTCTTTCGCATTTTTGATGTAGATATCCCCGTGCTGAATTTTGATCGTCTCGCCAGGCAACCCAACACATCGTTTGATGTAGTTTTGCCGAGCGACTTCGATGAATTTAAAAACGATCACTTGCCAACGCTTGGGGGAGCCCAGAGCGTAAGCGAGTTTGCTGACGAGAATTCGATCGCCTGAGAAAGTCACGTTGTTGTAATCTTTTTCGGGTTCGATGTTCTGTCGTTTACGGCAAAGGGGGCAAATCGTTTCGATGACTTGGACATCTTTTCTTAAACCTGTTTCTCCGTCGAACTCCTCGCTTGCACCGCTTGGGTATTGGTAGCCGCATTCCTGGCACTGAACGTCTTTGTGGGCGCCCATGAGGGTCGGGGCCATAGAGCCCGTTGGGATGATGAACGCATCGGCTACGAAGGATTTGAAGAGCAGTGCAAGGATGAACGCGACGGCCAAGCTTTCGAGGGTTTCGCGAAAGACTTGGGGTGGTGGGTTATCCGATGCGGTTCCGGGGGTTGGATTCGTCGGGTGGGTGGGATCTGAGGTGGACGAAGCCATCGTCGTAAGGGCACCTAGTGGGAGAAAAAGGGTTGATGTTGATCGCTTGGGAGCGGGGCATTCGTGGGTTTATTGGTGGGGATTATAGTTTCTTGGGCGATTGCAAACAGCGCTGAAAATTGGGAAATCGCTGTGGGGATGGCAATTGCTGTGGTTTTGAAACGGTTTCGAAATGGGGACAGTCCCTTTCGAAATGGGGACAGTCCCCGAGGTGAAAGGGACAGACCCCGAGGTGAGAGTTGCGGGAATGCAAGCATTTTTTTGATGACTGACGGCGGAATCGCAGCATGATTCCAACCAAACAGGAGGATTTTCATTCGAATCCACCCCTTTTCCTACCCTCTCGGCGCAGTCCTTCCCCACCAAGCCCCCGTGGGCTCTTCAAAATTTCGCGCCTTACCCTCGAACCTCGCGCCTCGCACCCCCCTCTAGGGGCTAAGGCAATGTCCTATGCGGTCACTCAAGAAAGAACGCATTGAGGACACTTGCACCGGTCCTATGACTCAACCAGTTCTCGAAGGACTCTCCGAGGAACTGTCCGGCTGATCGATATCGGCCCCCTTTCCGGTCCAATACCGATACATCCTGCCAAACGCCTTGGCCTGCTTAAGAACCATCTCGGCCCCAAATCGATGTTGCTTAATACAATCAGGGATGTCCTCAGGCAACGTCTTGACCTCCCGCTCAAAGATCTTGTTCGTAATACACCACTCAAGTGCTCGCAAATACTCCTTGTCTGTGTGATCCAAAAAACC